>JBJKPV010000121.1:0-10765 GCA_046706015.1 Allostellaceae bacterium
GGGGCGATCTGCGGGCCTTATCGCGTCAACAGCGTCCAATACGAGGCGATCAGCGTCACGACCAACAAGACCCCGCAAGAGGCGGTGCGCGGCTTCGGCCAATCGCCGACCAATTTCGCGCTCGAGACGACGATGGACCGCGTCGCCGCGCAGCTCGGGCTCGACCGCATCGAGCTGCGGCACCGCAACCTCATCCGCAAGGAGGAGTTCCCCTACACCATTCCGTCCGGCAGCACCTATGACAGCGGCGATTACCACCAGGTGCTGGATAAGGCGCTTGCGGCATCGGGCTATGCCGAGCTGCTGCGCCGGCGCGATGCCGCGCGCGCAGCGGGCAAGCTCGCCGGCATCGGCGTTGCCTGCTGCCTCGAGCCCTCAGGCGGCAATTCGGCCTTCGAGCCGCTGTTCAATCCCAAGAATGAGACCACGACCTGGATGGAGGCTTGCGCGATCAAAGTCGATCTCTATGGTGCGGTCGTCGTCTCGATGAATACCTCGTCTTCGGGCCAGGGGCACGAGACCTTGGCTGCCACAGTGGTCGGCGAGGTTCTGGAGCGCGATCCGGAGACCATCCGCGTCGTCCATGCCGATTCGCTGACGGCGCTGCCGTCGAACAGCCCAGTCGGCAGCCGCATGGCCATCATGCTGGGCGGCGCGGCGGCGGGTGCCGCAAAGAAGCTCAAAGAGTCGGTCATCGCGATCGGCGCCAAGAAGCTCGGCGCTGCCGTCGACGCGGTCGAATACCATGACGGCGAGGTGCGGCTGCGCCGCGATCCGGCGCAGAAAATTTCCTGGGAAGGGATCGTCGAGATCGCGCATCGCAAGTTCCACGAGATGCCCGCCGGCATGGAGCCGGGGCTTCAGGCGACGCATGTGCTGGAAGTGCCGACCGGCGGCGCCTTGCCGAAAGACGGCCGCGTGCAGATGTATCCCTGCTATGCCTTCGAGACGCATGTAATCTATGCCGAGATCGATCGCGTCACCGGCCAAGTCGCGCTCGGGCCCTATCTCGTCGGCCATGATTGCGGCACCATGATCAACCCCGATATCGTCCACGGCATGACCTACGGCGGCATCGCGCATGGCATCGGCGCGGCGCTCTATGAGCGCTTTCGCTACGACGAAACGGGTCAGCTCTTGAGCGGCACCTTCATGGACTATCTCATCCCCTCAGCGCATGAGGTACCCGACGTCGCGATCGTCGACCACTGCACGCCGTCGCCGCTGACGGCGTTCGGGCAAAAAGGGTCGGGCGAGGCGGGTTATCTTGGCGCGCCCGCCGGCATATCCTGCGCGGTGAACGACGCGCTCGCGCCACTGGGGCTGACGATCGCCGAGCTGCCGATGACGCCCGCGGTGCTGGGCGATCTCATCGCGACCGCCGAACGCAAAAAGTAAGAAATGAAATGAGGAGGTTCCCGTGATCATCGACACGCATGGCCATTACGTTCCCGCTTCCTTCCTCGAAGGGATGGCGGCGCAACGCCGGCTCTTTCCTTCGGTCAAGGTGGTCAACGACAAGCCCGGTATGCGCTTTGCCTTCAACGGGCTGGCGCCGACGCGGCCGGTCGGTCCGCTGCTCGTCGATCTGGACAAGCGCAAGGAGTGGCTCGGCAAAGCGCGGGTCGATTGTCAGCTGGTCGGGAGCTGGCTCGACATTTTCGGCTATGAGTTGCCGCCGGAAGAGGGCGCCGATTGGGCCCGCTTCATGAACGAATGCACCTTGCGCGATATCAAGAAGCTGCCGGCGCTGGCGCCCTTGGCTTGCGTGCCCTTGCAAAGCGGCGCGCTCGCGGCGCAGGTGCTGGAAGAGGCGCTGGGACAAGGCTTTCACGGCGTCATGATCGGCACCCAGCCCAAGGGCGAGCTCGGCAAGCTCGACGATCCCGATCTGAATCCGTTTTGGGAAGCGTGCAACGCGCATAAGGTCACGCTGATGGTCCATCCGATGTTCGTCTGCGGCGATGACCGGGTGAAGGACTACGATCTGATGAACGCCGTCGGCCGCGTGTCGGATACATCGATCGCGTTGGCGCGCTTGATGTTCGCCGGCCATCTCACACGCTATCCGAACATGACTCTGCTGATCTCGCATGGCGGCGCGGCGCTGCCTTATGCGCTCGGCCGCTTCAAGCGCAACAACGCGATCCACAAGGGCGAATTCGCCGATGTCGAAGCCGAGTTCAAAAAGCTCTATTTCGACAGCGTGCTGTTCGAGCCGCGGGCCCTGCGCTACCTCGTCGATGTCGCGGGCGGCGACAAGGTCTGCCTCGGCTCTGATTTCCCCTTCCCGATCGGCGATCCCGACCCGGTGAAGGTGGTCGAGGACACCCCCTTGAGCAAGGCCGAGCGCAATGCGATCCTGGGCGACACGGCGGCACGCATCTTCCGCGTCGCGTGCGATTGCGGGGCGTCGTCGTGAGCGGGCCAGCGCGCTCCTATCCCGATCTGCACGATCATCTCGAAGCTCTGAAGAAGAAGGGCTTGCTCGTCACGGTCACGGAAAAGATCGACAAGGATTCGGAGCTCCACCCGCTGGTGCGCTGGGAATTCGTCGGCGGGCTTTCCGAGGCCGACCGCAAAGCCTTTCTCTTCACCAACATCGTCGACGGCCGCGGCCGCAAATACGACATTCCGGTGGTGGTCGGCGCGATCGCCGCCAACCGCGCGATCTACTCGACCGGCATGGGCGCGCCGGTCGAAGAGATCGAAGCAAAATGGGAGCGCGCGATCGCCCATCCGGTCGAGCCGCGCATCGTCAACGACGCGCCCTGCCACGAGGTGGTCATCGAAGGCGCCGCTCTCCAAGGCGAGGGGCACGGGCTCGATGCGCTGCCGATTCCGGTCTCGACGCCGGGCTTCGATGCCGCGCCGACCTTGACCGCGACCAACGTCATCACCCGCGATCCGGAAACGCTGGTCCAGAACATGGGCACCTATCGCGCCGCCTTGAAGGCGCCGGACCGGCTGGTGGTGCGCATGGCGACGCGGGTCGGCGGCGCCGGCGGCTATCAGCATTACCTGAAGCACCAGAAGCGCGGCGACAAGACCATGCCCTGCGCGATCGTGCTCGGTTGCCCGCCCTATGTCGCCTTCATGGGGCCGCAGAAGCTGCCGCTCGACATGGACGAGTTCAAGGTCGCGGGCGGGCTCGCCGGCGGGCCGATCAATCTGGTACGCGCGCGCACCGTCGACCTCCTGGTGCCGGCCGAGGCCGAGGTGGTGATCGAAGGGCTGATCGACACGGAATACCTCGAGCCCGAGGCGCCGTTCGGCGAGAGCCACGGCCATCTCGCGCTCGAGGAATACAACATGCCGATGCGCGTGACCGCGATCACGCATCGCCGCGACGCGGTCATTCCCTCCTACATCAGCCAGGTCGCGCCGTCGGAATCGAGCGTGATCAAGCGCGTCTCCTACGAGCCATTGTTCCTCGCACATCTGCGTGACACGCTCGGCATCAAGGGCGTGAAGCGCGTTTCCTTGCACGAGAAGCTGACCGGTCTCTTGCGTGTCACCGTGATCTCGGTGGCGAAGGGCACGTCGCGCACCGAGGTCTGGCGCGCGCTCAACGGAGCGGCTTTCTTCAAGGGCGATATGGGCAAGATCACCATCGCCATTTCCGAGGATATCGATCCCGACAACGCCGATGCGATTCTCTGGGCGATGGCCTATCGCATGAACCCGGTCGAGGATGTGCAGACGGTCGCGCATCGCGGCATGGGCCACGGGCCACAGCGTGAATCCGACGCGGCCGAAGATTCGACCTTGCTGATGGACGCGACCGCCAAGGGCGACATGCCGCCGCTTGCCTTGCCGAAGCGCGAATATATGGAGCGCGCCAGGAAGATTTGGGAAAAGCTCGGCCTGCCGCCGCTCCGCCCCGAGGCGCCGTGGTTCGGCTATTCGCTCGGGGATTGGCTGCCGGAATGGGATCAGGCGGCCGACCGCGCTGCGGCCGGCCGCTATCTCGAGAATGGCCGCATCAGTGAGCAGCGGCGCAAGAAGGGATTGAAGCCCGAGACCAAGTTCCGGCCCGACAAGCCAGAGTAAGCCGCGTCTCGCCCGGCAAGGGCGTGGGCGCGGGAAAACGCAATTTCGAAGGGAGGACGTCGTGGCGGCCTATCTCATCGCCAATATCGACGTAAGCAATCCGGCGGGCTTCGCGGAATATCGGCAAAAAGTCGAGCCGGTTATCGCAAAATTCGGCGGGCGCTACCTCGTCCGCGGCGGCGAGCAGCGCCGTCTCGAAGGCGATCTCGCGCTCCATCGCTTGGTGATCCTCGAATTTCCGAGCCTCGACGCAGCGCAACGCTTCTACGACAGCGCCGAGTACCAGCCGCTGCTGAAGCTCCGCCTGGCGAGCACGAAATCGGATGTGGTGCTCGTGCCGGGCTATTCGCCCTAGGCGGCTGCGGCGCAGCCTATTCCGCCGCTTGGCTCGGCTTCTTGGCGTCGCGCGCCAGGATCTCTATCAGCTTGTCGGTCGGCATGATGTCGCCGAAGCTCGCATAGAAGGCGGTCAGCGCCGCGTTGTGCTCGGCGTCGCTATAGGCGGCATTGCCGTCCGTCACCATCACGACCTTGTAGTTGAGCATCATCGCATCGCGCGCGGTCGATTCACAGCACACGCCGGTCACCGTGCCGGTGATCAAGAGCGTGTCGATGCCGCGAGCGCGCAAGACCTTGTCGAGCTCGCTCGATCCCTGGATGAAGGCCGAGAAGCGCCGCTTCTCGACGATCGGATCACCCGGCTTCACCTCGAGCTCGGGCCAGATCTCATGGCCCTTGCCACCTGGGGTCAGCGCCGCGCTGCGCTTGGCGCCATGCTCGGGCAGGGACATGCCGTAATAGGTGGACCAGCTCTCTTCGACCTCCGGCGCATAGGTCGTGACGACCCAGATCACGGTTCCGCCCGCCTCGCGCAACGAAGCGGCGAGGCGGTTGACGTTGGGCACGATCTCGCGCGCGGCCGGAAGCTCGGCAAAGGCGACGCCCGGCATCAGCCAGGCATTCTGCAAATCGATGACGATGAGTGCGGTGCGCGCCGGATCGAGCGTGTCGTAAACATGTTCCTTGCCGCGCCGGGCCGTGACGCGGTCGATGACCGAGCGCGGAATATCGATCTTGTGCATGGATAGGTTCTCCTCTTTGAAAGAAGAGTATGCGGCCCGCGCGCTGCGCTCAAGCGCGCTCTTGCGGCATGGCGCTTCGCTCTCTATCGTCGCGGCGTCTCAGGGAGGACGCGGGCGCCATGCGCGAGACAATGATCGAGGTGAACGGCGACAGGCTGCGCGTAATGGAGGCAGGCGAGGGCGAGCCGGTCCTCTTCCTCCACGGCGCCGGAGGCTCGAACTGGTATCCGCTGCTCGAAAATCTGGCACAGAAGCGCCGCGTGATCGTGCCGGAGCATCCGGGCTTCGGGCGCTCCAAGATTCCCGACTGGATGATGAGCGTGGGCGATCTCGCCTTCTTCTATCTCGATTTTCTCGACACGCTTGGCCTTGAGAATGTGCATCTGGTTGGTCATTCCTTGGGCGGCTGGACCGCGGCCGAGATCGCCATCCGCAATACCGGCCGGTTGAAAAGCGTGAGCCTGCTTGCGCCCGCCGGGGTGCGCTCGCCCCAGGTGCCGTTCGGCGACATCTTTCTCTGGACGCCCGAGGAGCATGCAAGGCGTAGCTTCTATGACCGCAAGCTGATCGAGGCGCGCATCAAGCAGCTCCCCAATCTCGATGCCGATGTTCAGCTCCAGAATCGCGCCGCTGCGGCGCGGCTCGCCTGGAACCCGCGCCTCAACATTCCGCAGCTTGTCTACTGGCTGCACCGGATCGATCGGCCGGTGCTGTTCGTCTGGGGCAAGGAGGACGCGATCTGCCCCTTCGCCTGCGCCGAGCCTTTCATGGCCCCGATCAAGAATGCCGAGCTTTGCGCGCTCGGCGAGACCGGACACGCGCTTCACACCGAACGGCCGAACGAAGTCGCGGCGAAGCTCGATTCTTTTTTCGTCGCTGCCTGAGCCGAAAGCGTCTCGCGCTTAGAGCGTTTTCCGCCGAAGTGGAAGCCGGTTCGGCGCAGAAAACGCGACAAAACCAACGAATCGAGAGCGTGGTCCGATTCAATCTGATCGGAACGCGTTTAGTCGAATCCCGGCGCGTTTTCGAGCTGATCGAGCCAGTCGAAGCCCATCTCGCGCACGATCCGGTTGCTGATGACGATGAGCCGCGCCTCATCGGTCGCGCTCGCGTTGAAATGCTGATGGGTCGTGAAGGGCGGAAGGTAGATGAAATCGCCGCGCGTCCATTCGAAGCGCTTGGGTTCCGTCTCCCAATCCCATTGGAACGCTTCGAGGCAGTCGAATTTCAGATCCCAATGGAGATCGTAGCCTGACCCTTCGGCGACGAAGATAACTTCCTCCCACATATGCCGGTGCTTGCCGGAGCGGCCACCACCGGGGAGAAACTGCATATAGGCCTCGATGCAGCATTCGCGCGTGCCGAGCTTTTCATGGCAGAGATGCTTCAAGAGCCCGTCGGGAGTGTTCTCGAACGGCATCTCTTCGCCGTGAACGACATTCTTCAGCGCGTCGTAAAGGCTGCGGAACTGCGCGGATTGCGCGATCGCGTCGGCGCGAAAGCTGCAGCGTGCCGAGCCTTGATGGGCGATGTCGCGTTCCTCGGGGGCTTTCATCGGCATGTCCTCACAGATCCTTGGGCGGCGTCCAGTCTTCGTGCCCCTTCGGCTTTTCGGTCGGCGGATAGGAGACGATCTTCTGGAACAGCAAATGCATGAAGAGAAAAAGCGGCTTCGCCTTCATCACCAGAAGGATCGCCTCATTGTCGGGGTCGTCATTGAAATGCTGGTGAACGCAGCCATTCTCGACGATCATCACGTCGCCGGCCTTCCAATCGATGCGGCGGCCGTCATGGACGTCGTGGCCGCGCCCTTTGAGGACATAGAACACGGCGCTGTTCATATGGCCGTGCTTCTGCCCATAGGCGCCGGGCCCATAGGCCTCGATATGGGTCTCGATCGATTGCGCGACCATCGCGTTCTGCGGGTTGATCACCTGCTTGCCGTAGAGCTGCGGCCCGCCCTTCCAGGGCAGGCTGCGCGATGAATAGACGCGCGGCTGATCGAGCAATTGCTTGTAGAGATGGCTGTAGGTGCCGGAGAGCTCGCGCACGAAAATGCGCTTCTTGTCCCATCGCTCCCACACCACCGGCTTTTCGTCCTCGGGCTGGTTGTGGCCGGGCCCGGGCGGTCTGCGATCGTATAAATCGGTCGGCATCGATTCTCCCTGAAGCGATTTTCTGGGCGCGCGGAGGACGGTGCCAGGAGAATAGAGAAGCCTTCCGGAGCTGACAATGCTTCGGGGTGGAGCGAGCCGGCAGCCTCGCGCGAAAACACATGTTTCGCACGGCGCGCGGCGCTATCGTGTGATCGGAGGTGATCCCCCGTGCCAAAACCAACGCCCCGTTCGTTCTTCACCTGCCTCGCCGATTTCAAATCCGGCAAGGACACGCCCAGCGCCTTCCTCGAGCGCTGCCTTCAGACCTTTGAGGCGCTCGAGCCCGAGGTTCTCGCCTTCGTTCACTATGATCTGGCCGCGGCGCGAGAGGCAGCCGCGCGCTCGACCGCGCGCTGGCGCGAGGGCAAGCCGCTCTCGTCGATCGACGGTATGCCGGTCGGCGTCAAGGACATCATCGAGACGCGCGATTTTCCGACGGAGATGGGCTCCGCCCTGTACAAGGGCTGGCGCTCCGAGCGCGACGCCGCCTCGGTGGCGGCCTTGCGCGAGGCCGGCGCCGTCATCCTGGGCAAGACCGTAACCACCGAATTCGCGACCGCGCCGCCGGGCCCGACCCATAACCCGTGGGATACGCGGCGGACCCCGGGCGGCTCGTCGAGCGGCTCCGCCGCCGCGGCGGGCTCGGGCATGATTCCGGTTGGGCTCGGCACGCAGGTGATCGGCTCGATCCTCAGGCCCGCGAGCTTCTGCGGCTGCGTCGGCTTCAAGCCTAGTCTCGGCGCGATCAATCGCGGCGGCAGCCATGACGCCCTCAGCCAGAGCGTCCATGGCGCGCTCGCTGCCAGTATCGAGGATGCCTGGGTCGCGCTGCGCGAGATCGCCGATCGTGTCGGCGGCGATCCCGGTTATCCCGGCCTGATCGGCCCCTCTCTGCCGCCGCCCGCGCGCAAGCCCAGCCGCCTCGCCGTGCTCGAAACCCCAGGCTGGGCCAAGGCCACTCCGGCGGCGAAGGCGGCCTTCGACGCCGCCCGCGAGCGACTGGCCGAAGCGGGCGTCGCGCTCTCCCGCCGGGGCGATGATCCCGCCATCGGCGCGATCGAGACCGCGCTCGAGCGCGCGCTGCCCGTCTCGCAGGCGATCAATACCTGGGAATCGCGCTGGCCGATCAACGCCTATCGCGCGCGCGATCCATCGAAGCTGACCCAGTTCGCCTTGGACCGTCTGGCGGATGCCGAGCGCATGAGCTTGGGCGAGTATCGCGAGCGGCTCGCCGAGCGCGTGCGCATCCGGGCGACTTATGCGGTGCTCGCCGCGCGCTATGACGCCGCCGTGACGCTGTCGGCGACCGGTCCGGCGCCGCTGGGGCTTCAAAGCACGGGCGATCCGATCTTCGTGGTCCCGGGATCCTGCCTCGGCGTGCCGGTGATATCGCTGCCGCTGCTCACGGCGGAGGAGCTGCCGCTGGGGCTTCAGCTTTTGGGCTTTCTCGACGCCGATGCCGGCCTCATCGGGACGGCAAGGGGGGTGCGCGACCTCTTTGCTGCGTGACGCGCCCGCGCCGTTCAACGCCGCGCGTTGTGGATGAGGTAGGAGGCGAAATCGGCGGGTTTGAGCTTCAGCTCGACCCGTTCGCCGCCGCCTTCGAGCGCGCGGCCGACGATGATGTGGCTCTCGACGTGGTGCGGATCGACCTTGAAGAGGCCGAGCGTGCCCTTGATGCGCGGATAATATTTCGGATCGACCATGGTGTCGCGCCGCGCCAGCCGCTCGATCACCGCCGTTTCCTCGAGGTCTTCGGCTTGCTCCTTCTTGACGAGCGTCCAATCCGTCTCGCCGGCCCAGCCGGCTTCCACCAGATCTTTCAGCTTCTCGTCGGTGACGCCGACCTTGTAGATGTGCTTGCTCAAGCCGACATCGGAGGCCCATTTGGCGAGCTTGGCGCTGCGCGCCACATAGATCACGGCCATGCTGTTCTCGTCTCGCTGTTGCATTCCTTCCCCGCCATCAGTCTTCGCCGAAACCGGTTGACACCGCAAGGGCGCCAGCAAACCCTGCCGCGCTTGGCCGGAAGGCTCGAGAGCGACGGAGACGCGCGACAGTGACGGCGATCTCGAGATTGGGGACGGTGCTGCTGCTCGGCGCGGCGCTTCTCTGCCTCGCCGGCGGCAGCGCTGACGCCAAGACGCTGCGCTGGGCGAATGGGCGTGACGTCTTCTCGCTCGATCCTTATGCGCGACAAGAACGGTTTCTTCTCTCCTTCGACTCCAACATCTATGAGCCGCTGGTGCGCCGCGGCGAAGGACTAGGCCTCGAGCCGGCGCTCGCGACAAGCTGGTCGCAAGTCGCGCCCGATCGCTGGCGCTTCGAGTTGCGCCGCGGCGTGCGCTTTCAAGACGGCGCGCCGTTCACGGCGGACGACGTTATCTTCTCTTTCGCGCGGGCGCGCGGGCCGGGTTCGAGCATTGCCAGCGCGCTGGCCGGTATTCGTGCGGTGACCAAGGTCGACGATTTCACCGTCGATATTCAAACCGAAGGCCTCGATCCGATATTGCCGGCGCAGATCGCGATTTTGGACATCATGAGCGCGCGCTGGTGCGTCGAGCACGATGCGGAACGCCCGGCCGACGCGCTCGAAGGCGAGGAGAATTACGCCTCCAACCATGCCGACGGCACCGGCCCATTCATGCTCAAGACCCGCCGGCCCGATCGCGAGACGATCCTCGTCGCTAACCCTCGCTGGTGGGATCACGCGCCGGGCAATGTCGATCGCGTCGTGTTCATGCCGATGCGAGGCCGCCAAGCGGTTGCGGCGCTGCTCGCTGGCCGCATCGACATGCTCTCTTCGGTGCCGCCTCAATTCGCGGATCGCATCGCTGGCGCGCCGGGGGTTCGGCTCGTCCACGAAGCGGATTTGCGGACCATCTTCCTCGGCTTCGATCTCGCCAGCGATAGTTTGCCCGAGAGCAAGCTGAAGGACCGCAACCCGCTACGCGACCGGCGCGTGCGCTTGGCGATCGCGCAGGCGGTCGATGAGAACGTGATCGCGTCGAAGGTGATGCGCGGTTTCGCCTCGCCGGCGGCACTTCTCGTCGGACCCGGCGTCGTCGGCTTCGATCCGTCTCTCAATCGACGCTGGTCCTATGATCCGGCCGCGGCCAAGGCGCTGCTCGCCCAAGCGGGCTATCGCGACGGGTATTCGACCGACCTGGCCTGCCCCAACGATCGCTACGTCAACGACACGGAGATCTGCCGCGCCGTCGTGACGATGCTCGCCAAGGTCGGCATCACGCTCCGCCTCCACAGCGAACCGCGCGGCAAGTACTTCACCGATCTCATGAGCTTTCGCCATGATGCCGGGCTCTATCTCATGGGCTGGATCCCGGCCAGCGACGACGCCGATGACGCCCTCGTCAACCTGGCCGCGACGCGCGATCCGGCGATGCATCGCGGCGATTATAATTTCGGCGGCTATTCCGACGCGGCGCTCGATGCGTTGCTCACGCGGATCGGCGA
>JBJKPV010000122.1:0-12114 GCA_046706015.1 Allostellaceae bacterium
GCCAAGCCCTGCACCAAGCCGGCGATCAGAATCTGATTGACCATCTTGGTGAGCTGGCCATTGCCGGCAGGCCCCATATGCGTGACGGCGCGGCCGTAATGCGCTATCACCGGCTCGGCGTGTCGAAAGCTCGCCGCGTCGCCGCCGACCATCACGGTGAGCTTGCCGTTCTCGGCGCCCGCCTGGCCGCCTGAGACCGGCGCGTCGAGGAAGCCGCACCCCCTCGCCTTCGCCGCCTCATCGAGCTCGCGCGCGAGCTCGGCCGACGCCGTCGTGTGATCGACGAGGATCGAATCTTTGCTCATGCCGCCGAGCGCGCCTTTCTCGCCGAGCACGACATGGCGCACATCATCGTCATTCCCGACGCAGG
Source organism: Allostellaceae bacterium (assembly GCA_046706015.1). Lineage (GTDB taxonomy): Bacteria > Pseudomonadota > Alphaproteobacteria > ATCC43930 > CGMCC-115725 > CAIKMD01. The sequence continues at coordinate 371 of JBJKPV010000122.1, forward strand.
CGAAGACGATCTCGGCGCCCGCAGCCGCTTCGGCGGGGGTCGCGCGCGCGACGCCGCCATAGTGCGCGGTCGAGGCCTGCGCCTTCGTTGCCGTGCGGTAATAGACCGTGACTTGGTGACCTGCCTTGGCGAGGTGGCCTGCCATCGGGAAACCCATCACGCCGAGACCAATGAATGCGAGCTTCATGCCGCTCCTCCTTCGCACATCGCTAGGGCTTTCTATCGCCAAAGCATGCCGTGCCGAAAGAGGGCCGCCTATAATTGAGCCATTAAGGTCAAATGCGCGCCGTGACGGTCGATCTCGATCGGGACTCTGCTGCCGAGCGGCGTTTGCGCGATCAAGTCGCGCACTTCCTGCGCTGACTTGATCGGGTGTCCGTTATAAACGCGGATCAGGTCGCCGACCTGGAATCCAGCGGCCTCCGCCGGCGTGCCCGGATCGACGCGTGCCACCATCACGCCCGAGCCGAACTTCCAATCCACCGGAAGAATCCCAAGAAATGGTTTGCCCGCCGGCGCGCTCGCTGAAACGCCGGCGGGCCCTGCCGGGGCGGATGTCGTCTTGCGCGGCGCCTTCGATCCTGCCGCTTCGCGCCCGATCACCTGTTCCAGCGCGGCGTATTGCGCGGCGATCATCGGCGGCGTGATTTCAAAAATGGTGGAATCGCCAAGGGTCGACCAGATTTTGACCCTGTAGCCAGTCTGGGCATGTGCGCGCAGGGCGGCATCCGGCACGTCGATATCGAAGATCTCTTCCCGCGAGCAATCTTTGCACACCCGGCTGCGCGTGCGCGCCACGGAAATGAGCGGCAGGCGTTGCGCCGTGTCGTCGGCGGCGTAGCGATAGCCGATCTGATTCACCGTATCGTAAACGACATCGACGCCGATCTGATGGTGGTAGCGATGCGTCGCTTTGTCGATCATGGTGAACAGGTTGGTGAAGAGCGTGAAGTTGAGACCGAGATATTCTCTTCGCGCCGGCCCCTCGATGGTGATGGTCTTGCTGAATTCGTCGCTCTTGATCACAGGCGGCTTGTCCTCGAGCCGCGGCCCCGGCAGGCAGCCGGCAAGCAAGCAGATCAAGGATCCGGCGAGAATTGCGCTCCCCACGCTGCGCGGCATGACGTCACCGAAACTTTCCAGCCACTCCAAAAAGTGACCGACCGTAGCATCAGCTCCGCCTCAGGACAAGAACATTTCAGGAACTCTTGGCCTTGACCTAGCCTCGCATCTCAAGCAAGAACCACCATATTACTTATTGTATTTCCATGAATATTCCACGGAAGCGCCCGAGATCGGCATCGCTCAAGCGGACCTCGACATGGGCGTGCACTTGGTCATCGGCGCGCTCGACCACCTCGCCGTGGCGATAGAGCCAGGCGAGCGCCGCGCCGTCGGCCAGCGGTACGTCGAGGCGGATCAGGCGGCGGTCGACGTCGAGTCTGCCGTCGAGCAGCGCGACCAGCGCGTCGCAGCCCTCGCCCGTCGCCGCCGAGAGCGGCACTGCGTCGCGGTTGCGACGCGCCAGGTTCTTGAGGCTGATGCGTTGTTCCTCGGGCAGAAGATCGATCTTGTTGAGCGCCTCGATCAGCCCGTTCTCGACCGTCTCGCTCATGCCGAGCTCGCCCAGCACGGCGTGGACATCGTCGCGCTGCGCCTCCGATTCCGGGTGATGCACGTCCCGCACATGGACGACGAGATCGGCCGCAGTGACTTCCTCGAGCGTGGCGCGGAAGGCGGCGATGAGCGGGGTTGGCAGGTCGGAGACGAAACCCACCGTGTCGGAGAGGATCGCGGTGCGCCCGGACGGCAGCGACAGGCGCCGCATCGACGGATCGAGAGTCGCGAACAGCATATCCGCGGCGACCACCTCGGCCCGGGTCAGACGATTGAAGAGCGTTGACTTGCCGGCGTTGGTGTAGCCCACCAGCGCCACCACGGGATAAGGCACGCGTTTGCGCGCCTCGCGGTGGAGCGCGCGGGTGCGCTTGACGGTCTCAAGCTCGCGCTTCAAATGCGTGATACGATCGGTGATCAACCTTCGGTCGATCTCGAGCTGACTTTCGCCCGGGCCACCGAGAAAGCCAAAGCCGCCGCGTTGGCGCTCGAGATGCGTCCAGGACCGCACGAGGCGCGAGCGCTGATAGGTGAGCGCGGCGAGCTCGACCTGAAGCCGGCCCTCATGGGTGCGGGCGCGCGCGCCGAAGATCTCGAGAATCAAGCCGGTGCGGTCGATCACCTTGCATTGCAACTGGCGTTCGAGATTGCGCTGCTGCACCGGCGTGACCGCGGCGTCGATCACTGCGACCGCGATCTCCCGGGTCTTGACCAGCTCGGCGAATTGCGCGACCGCGCCGCTGCCGAAAAGAGCGCCCGGGCGCCAGGCGGCGACGCGTGCGACATGAGCCTCGACCACGTCGAGGGATATCGCGCGCGCGAGACCGACGGCTTCCTCGAGCCGCATCTCGGGCGAGCGCGCGCCACTGGCGCGGCCCGCGGCCGATCTCAGAACCGGGTGGATAACGAGGCAGCGTCCGACGGAATGATTATGCCCGTTTTGCCCCGCGACCATGCGCTCAGGCTTCTTCCGTCACCTGTCCGGGTTCGAAGAGCTGGATCGGTGCGGCCGGCATGACCGTGGAGATCGCGTGCTTATAGACCAGCTGTGAATGCGCGTCGCGGCGCAGAAGCACGCAGAAATTGTCGAACCAGGTAATAATACCTTGAAGTTTGACTCCGTTGACCAGAAAGACCGTGACCGGAGTCTTGTTTTTGCGCACGTTATTTAGAAAAACGTCCTGAACATTTTGAGTTTTTTCTGTCGACATGGGGGTTCCCCTTCTTCAAATTATTGCGACCGGTCGAAACAACACCACCTCCCGCTCGCCTGGGCGGGACCGTTTCCGGGCCCGCTCCAATGGATAGCAAAATTGGGTGCCGAAGCGAAATCACAAGCCCCCGATCCGCCGATAATTTAAGTCGCGCAGGCTATTGTCACATTTTCTTCAATTTGTGTTTTGCCTCTTCGGGAGGCACAATCCCGCGCAATGTCAAAGCAAGGTCGGTTTCGCTTAAGAACGGCCGCGGCGTGTGCGGCGTTGGGGCTCGCCATCGCGCTTGGCGGCTGCACGCGTATGGCGGATATGGGGTTCGACGCGCAAAGCGCTTTCGGCAGCGTCAGTCTCGCCGATCGCTGCGGCGATTTCGTCCACCGCGCCTTTCCCAACAGCGGGATCGAAGTGACCGGCAGCAAAGTAAACGCTGAACTCGATTCGAGCTCCGTCGAGGTGGCGGCGACCCGCAGCGACGTGCCCCCGGGTGGTCTTTATGCGCGCGACATCGCCGCGGAATGCCGGTTCAAAAACGGAATTCTTACGAGCTTTCGCTGGACGAAGGGACCGGTTCGCCCCTGAGGCCGTGGCCGAGCTCGACGACGGATTGAAAGCGCCGCTGCGGCGGAAATCGCGCGAAGCCTTGGTCCCGCACGTCGAAGCTGCCGAGCAGCACGCCGACGCAGCCGGCGCGCGCGGCGCATTCCATGTCGAGCGCCGTGTCGCCGACATACCAGACTTCCTCGCCGCGATAGAGGCTGCCTTCCAACGCCATCGCCATCGCCGCGGGATCGGGCTTGTCGGCGCTGGCGTCGCCGGCGCCGACCAGGTGCTGGAAATAGCCGCTCCAGCCGAGATGGTCGGCCTCGCGGCGCAGAATGGCGCCGGTCTTGTTGCTGAGTACCGCCGTATAGAGCCTGGCGGACTTGATCTCGTCGAGCAGCTCGGGAACGCCGGTGATCGGCGCCATGCGCTCGAGATGGATGGCGGTGAAGTGATCGAGATAGAGCTTGCGGGCTTCGTCCCAGCGCTCGCCGAAAAGCGCGGGAAAGGCTTCGCGCAGGCTGTGGCGCACCCGCGCCTTGGTCTCCTCGAGCGTCCAGGGCGTGTGGCCCATCGCGCTGAAGGTCAAGACCAGCGCCTCGTGGATCGTGCTCCAGCTGTCGACCAGCGTGTTGTCCCAGTCGAAGATGACGGCGCGCGGCACGCTCATCATTGATCCTGGCCGCCGGCGGCGGCGTAGGCGCCGTAAAGCGCGGCGAGTTTCCGTGCGACGGGGCCGGGGACGCCCTCGCCCACCGGGGCGCCATCGATGCTTATGACCGGCAGAACGAAATTCGTGCTGCTCGTCAGCAACGCCTCGCGCGCGGCCTTCGCTTCGGCGACGGTGAAGCGGCGCTCGACAAGGCGCAAACCGGCCTCCTCGATGACACGGACGAGGCCGAGCCGCGTGATGCCGTTGAGGATCGCGCTGTCGGCGCCGTGGGTCACGACCTCGCCCGCCGCGGTCACGATCCAGGCGTTCGACGAGGTGCCCTCGGTAATGTTGCCGTCGCGATCGACTTGCCAGGCCTCATAGGCGCCAGCGCGCTTCGCTTGCTCCTTGCCGAGCACGTTGGGCAAGAGAGAGACCGATTTGATGTCGGGCCGCGCCCAGCGTATGTCGGGAATCGTGATGACCTTGATCCCTCCGGCGAGGAGCTTCGGATCGGCGAGCACGCGGCGCCGTGCGGTCATGACGAGGTTCGGCCGTGCGCCTTCAGGAAAGGCGAAATCGCGCGGCGCGGTGCCGCGCGTCACCTGAAGATAGACGAATCCCTCCTCGACCAGATTGCGCCGGGCGACCTCGCGCATCACCGCTTTGAGCGCGGCGTCGACCATCGGCCGCGCGATCTGAAGCGCCTCGAGCGAGCGGTGCAGACGGCGGAGGTGAAGCGTCTCGTCGACGAAGGCGCCGCCGCGGATCGCGATCACCTCGTAGCAGCCATCGGCGAATTGATAGCCCCGATCCTCGATCGAGACCGCGGCCAGGCGGTGCGGAAGATAGCGGCCGTTCACATAGGCGATACGCGACATGTGGTCTTTCTGGGGGCGTGATCAGCCGGGCTCGGATATATCCGCCGGAGCCGGTGCATCGGCGCTCGCGGGCTCGGTCTGCGCGCGCTCGGCGCCGCCGCGCTCGCCGTTAAAGACGCCGAGCGATTTAAGCTTGCGATGGAGTGCCGAGCGTTCCATGCCGACGAAGGCCGCGGTGCGCGAGATGTTGCCGCCGAAGCGCGTGATCTGCGCCAGCAGATATTCGCGCTCGAACATCTCGCGCGCGTCGCGCAGCGGCAACGCCATCAGCTCGCCGCCCTTGTCCCACTTCACCACGGCGGGCGCGATCGCGCCGATCTCCGCCGGAAGCATATCCGCGCGGATCGGATCCTGCGGCGTGCCCGGCGCCATGATCAACGTCCAGTCGATCGCGTTCTTCAGCTGGCGGACGTTGCCCGGCCATTCATAGGCCTGAAGCGCCGCGATCGCGTCGTGCCCGAACTCGCGCGGCGGCAGCCGCGCGCTCTCGGCGGCGCGCGTCATGAAGTGCTGGGCAAGCGCGGGAATGTCCTCGATCCGCTGCCGCAAGCTCGGCACGGGCAGCGGCACGACAGCGAGGCGATAGAAAAGGTCCTCGCGAAAGCGCCCGGCGGCGATCTCGAGCGCCAAATCGCGGTTGGTCGACGCCATGACGCGGACATCCACCTTGACGCGCGTGCCGCCGACGCGCTCGAAGGTCTGCTCTTGCAGCGCGCGGACGATCTTGCCCTGAGTCTCGAGCGGCATATCCGCCACCTCGTCGAGAAAGAGCGTGCCGCCATGAGCCTGCTCGAAGGTGCCGACTTTGCGTGGTGCCTCGGGGCCGTCGATGCCGGCATCGCTGCCGAAAAGCTCGTGCTCGAAGCGCTCCGGCCGCATCGTCGCACAGCTCAGCACAACGAACGGTCCCTTGGCGCGCCGCGAATGCGCGTGGAGGATGCGCGCGACAATCTCCTTGCCGGTGCCGGCGGCGCCTGTGATCAGCACCCGGCTGTTGGTCGGCGCGATGCGCTCGATTTGCTGGCGCAGCTGCCCCGCAGTATGCGAGGCGCCGATCAACTCGTCCGCCCCGCCCGCGCGCTGCTTCAGCTCTTGATTCTCGCGGCGCAGCCGTGCGGCCTCGATCGCGCGCTCGACCACCAAGAGGAGCCGATCCGACTTGAACGGCTTTTCGATGAAATCGTAGGCGCCGATCTTGATCGCGGCGACCGCGGTTTCGATATTGCCGTGGCCGCTGATCATGACGACGGGAAGATGCGGCAGCTCGCGCTTGACGATCTTCAGGATCTCGAGCCCGTCGAGTTCGCTGCCCTGCAGCCAGATGTCGAGGACGACGAGCGAGGGCTGACGCGAGCGGATCGCCGCCAGCGCCTCGCTGCTGTTCCCAGCCTGGCGCGTCTCATATCCCTCATCGGCGAGAATGCCGCACATCAGCGAACGGATGTCGGCCTCGTCGTCGACGACGATGATCTCATTCGCCATGGGTTACGCTTCCACCCTCGCGGTCTGTTGTGCGGACTCCGGCTTCGCGTCGCCGCGATGGAACACGAGCTTCACGCGCGCGCCGCCGCCCTCGCGGTCTTCCAGCACCAATTCGCCATGGTGATCTTCCATGATCTTCTTGACGATGGCCAGCCCCAGCCCGGTTCCTTTGGCGTGAGTCGTGACGTAAGGCTCGGTCAACCGCTCGCGGCCTTCGTTGGGCAATCCGCGCCCATTATCCTCGACCGCGAGGTCGATATTACCATCCTGCTCGGCGAGCTTCACGACAATCATGCCGGGCGGCGCGTCGCCCTCGCGGGCATGAATCGATTCGGCCGCGTTCTTCATCAGATTGACGAGCGCCTGCGCGACCTGGCGCGAGTCGAAGGAAAGCCGCACCGGCGCGCGCGGCAATTCGGTCTCGACGCGGATATCGGAGGTCGCGGCACGTTGCAGGAAGGCGGTCTGGCGCACGATCTCGCCGAGATCTTCCTCGCGCAGGATCGGCGTCGGCATGCGGGCGAAGGATGAGAACTCGTCGACCATTCGGCCGATATCGCCGACATGGCGGATGATCGTGTCGGTGCAGGCGGTGAAGGTCTCGGGATCGTCGCGGATATCGCGCAGATATTTGCGTTTCAAGCGCTCCGCCGAGAGCTGGATCGGCGTCAGCGGGTTCTTGATCTCATGCGCGATGCGGCGCGCGACGTCGGCCCAAGCGGCCTTGCGCTGCGCCGCTTGCAGCTCGGTGATGTCATCGAAGGTGACGACGTAGCCCTTGGCCTCGCCCTCGAGTCTTTCGGCGGCGATCCTGACCAGCAGTGTTCGGACGCGGCCGCCGCGCACGAGCTGGACCTGTGCCTCGCCGAGCCGATCGGGACGGCGTTCGGCTTCGTCGACCAGGCCCGCCATTTCGGGCACGACTTCGGCGAGCTCCTTGCCGATATGCTGATCGAGCTCGGTACCCAAGAGCAGCGAGGCGGAGCGGTTGGGCAGGTTGATCCGGCCCTGCTGATCGAGTCCGATCACGCCGGCCGAGACGCCCGAGAGCACGGTCTCGGTGAAACGGCGGCGCTGATCGAGCTGGCGGTTGGCCTCGATCAACTCGCTCTGCTGCGACTGAAGCTGATGCGTCATGCGGTTGAAGGCGCGCGACAGCGAGCCGAATTCCTCGTCGCCCTCGCCCACCGGCACGCGCGCGGCAAGATCGCCGCCCCTCACCCGCTCGGCCGCGGCGACCAGCGAGCTGATCGGCCGCGCCATGCGCGTCGCGAAGGAAAGCCCGACCCAGACCGCGCCCGTCAGCAAGAGCAGGCCGACCGCAAAGAAGACGACGGAGAACGCGATCTGGTAATCCGAGCGCTGTCCTTCCAGCCGCTCGTACTGATCGACCGCGCTCTTCGTTTGATTCATGTATTTGATGACTTCGGGATCGATGAAGCGGCCGGCATAGAGATAGACGTCGCCGAAGCGGTCGAGCCGCACCAGCGCGCGCACGCGGTCGTCATTGTCGTTGGTCATGACGGCGACGTCGCCGGCGCGCGCGGCCGCCATCGCCCATTGCGGCACGGGCTGAAGCTCGAGCGCGAAGCTGAAGCCGGTGCGCGCCATGAGATGGCCTTGGCCGTCGAAGACGATCGCCTCGTTGAGCGAGCGCAGCGCGGCTTGCGCGCGGACGATCTCGTTCAAGCGCGCCGGGTTGAGGCTTAGCAAGTTGGCGTCGCGATTGAGATCGTTCGCCATGCCGACGACATCGGCGCGGATCGTCTGCTGGTGCTCGTGCAGATAGGCCTCGGCGACGGCGAGCGAGCCGGTCACGGCGCTGTGGACGCGCTCGCTGAACCAGGCCTGAACGCCGAAGGCGAAGAGCACATAGGAGATGACCGCGACGATGATGGTCGGGATGACCGCCACCAAGCTGAACAGCACGACGAGCCGCGTGTGAAGGCGCGAGCCGGCCAGGCCGCGCCGGCGCTCGCCCCAGAGCTGAACCAGACGCCAGGCGACGAGCGCCACCAGCGGCAGCAGCAGGACGAGGTTGATCAGAAGGAAGAGCTGATCGAGATGCGGTGACGCCGCATGCGGCCAAACCCCGCGCAGCATCCCGATCGTGGCAATGCCCGACAGCACCGCGAAAACGCCCAGCGTGATGGCGAGCTTGCGGCCAAGGCCAACCCGGCCCGCCCAGAGCACGAGCTCCCCCACGCGGTTCATTCAATTATTTTAGGCCGCGGGCAACGTCGATGTCCAATTCGCGCACTTTCTTGCGCAAGGTGTTGCGGTTGAGACCGAGGAGCTGGGCCGCGCGGAGCTGGTTGCCCCTGGTCGCGCTGAGGCTCAGCTGGATGAGCGGCCGCTCGATCTCGCGCAGGACGCGGTCGTAGAGGCCGGAGGGCGGCAACCCACCCTTGTGCGCCGCAAAATAATCGCGCAGATGGCGTTCCGCGGCAGCACTGAGGCTCTCCTCGCCATTGGCTTCGGCCATAGGCTGCGCCGGCGACACCTCGGTCAGCTCGACCTCGATCGCGTCGACTCCGATGATTTCCTGCGAATAGAGCGCGGCGAGCCGGCGCACGAGATTTTCGAGCTCGCGCACATTACCCGGCCAGCGATAGGCCTTGAGCCGGTCCATGGCCGCCTGGTCGAGCGACTTCATCGGCAGGCCTTCGCTGCTCGCCTGGGTGAAGAAATGGCGCGCCAAGGCGGGGATGTCCTCGGTCCGCTCGCGCAAGGGCGGCAGGCGGATCGGCACCACGTTGAGGCGATAGAACAGATCCTCGCGGAAAAGGCCCTGGCGGATGAGCTGGCGCAGGTCGCGATGAGTGGCCGCGATGATGCGGACATCGGCGCGGATCGGTGTGCGCCCGCCGACCGTCGTGTACTCGCCCTGCTGGAGGACGCGCAGGAGCCGCGTCTGCGCCTCCAGCGGCATGTCGCCGATCTCGTCGAGGAAGAGGGTTCCGCCCTGCGCCTGCTCGAAGCGGCCGACGCCGCGTGCCATCGCGCCGGTGAAGGAGCCCTTCTCGTGACCGAACAGCTCGCTTTCGATCAACTCGCGCGGGATCGCCGCCATATTGATGGCAACGAACGGACCGGCGCGGCGCTTGCCGTAATCGTGGAGCGCGCGCGCAACCAGCTCCTTGCCGGTGCCGCTTTCGCCGGTGATCATCACCGTCAGATCCGTGCCCATCAGCCGCGCGAGGACGCGATAGATCTCCTGCATCGCCGGCGAGCGGCCGATCAGCGGCAGTTGCTCGTCGGCGTCGTCCGTATCCGCGGCCGGCGCCGCGCTGCCGTGCGGTACCGTTAGGGCACGTTCGACGACATTGACGAGCTCGCGCAGATCAAAAGGCTTGGGCAGGTACTCGAAGGCGCCGCGCTCGGTTGCCTTCACCGCGGTCAGGAGCGTGTTCTGCGCGCTCATCACGATGATGCGCAGCTCGGGCCGGAGCTTCTTGATCCGCGGCACGAGATCGAGACCGTTTTCGTCCGGCATCACCACATCGGTGATGACGAGATCGCCCTCGCCGTCCGAAACCCAACGCCACAAGGTCGCCGCGTTGCTGGTGGTGCGCACATCATGGCCGAGCCGGCTCAGCGCCTGGCTCAGCACCGTGCGGATCGCGCGGTCGTCATCGGCGACGAGAATGGTCGCTGGGTTGGTCATGTCGCGCTCACCGTCAGGGGCGCGTCGGCGTGTGCCGCCATCGGCAGATGGACGCGAAACACGGTGCGGCGCGGCTGGCTATCGAACTCGATCACGCCGCCATGATCGCCGATCACCTTGGCGACGAGCGCGAGGCCGAGGCCGCTGCCGTTGTGCTTGGTCGAGACGAACGGGTCGAAGAGATGCGAGCGCAGATCCTCGGGGATGCCGTCGCCATTGTCGGTGATCGACACCATGAGCGGGAGATGGACCCGGCTGTCGCTGCCGCCGACGGCGAGCCGGATGCCGTGCTGGAATGCGGTCGAGAGCACGATCTCGCCGCCTTGCGCAGGTGCTGCTTCGGCCGCGTTCTTGACGAGGTTCAAGAAGGTTTGGATCAGCAGATCGCGGTTACCGTCGACCGGGGGCAGCGAGGGATCGTATTCCTCGACGAAGCGGATGTTGCGCGCAAAGCCGGATTGCGCGGCCCGGCGAACGCGCTCGAGCACTTCGTGAATGTTGACCGGCTGGCGCTCCAGCGGCAGGCGATCGGAGAATTCGTCCATGAGGTAGACCAGCGCGCAGATGAGGTCGGCCTCGTCGCAAATGAGCCGCGTCAGCTCGCGATCGGCGGTGTCGGCGTTCTCCTCGAGCAGCTGCGCCGCGCCGCGAATGCCGGATAGCGGATTCTTCACTTCGTGCGCCAGCATCGCGGCCATGGCCGTAACCGATCGTGCGGCGCTGCGATGGGTCAACTGCCGGTCGATCTTGGCCGCGATCGAGCGGCCCTGGAGCGAGACGACGACGTGGCCGCGCTCGTCGCCCAGGGGCGCTGCCTGAACCGTCAGAACACGGGTGCCGATCCGAGGCATATCGATATTGACGCCGTATTCCGACACGCTGGCGCCGCTGCGGCGCACGGAATCGATGAGGGCGAAGACCGGGCTGTCAGCGGGCAGCAGTTCCGCCAGCGGCAGGCCAATCAGCATGGTTGCGCCGGCATCGAAGAATTCCTCGGCCGCGGCGTTGGCATAGCGCAACTGGTCGAGCGCATCGACGACCAGCACCGGATCGGGCAATGCCGTCAGCACGGCGCGCGCCTCGATTTGAATCTCGGGCGGCAAACGCCGGACGACTGTGCCGCGCGGTGGCATGAGTTACGCTGCCTCGGCGACGAGCGGCGCATAAAAAGCGCGGATCATCGCCTTCACGGTTTGCGGATCCTCGGTGCGGTTGACCGCAGCGCGGAACTCCGCCGAGCCGGGCAATCCCTTCGAATACCAGCCGATATGCTTGCGCGCGATGCGGCTTCCGACCGCGGTGCCGTAATGCGCGAGCATGTCCTCGTAATGGCCGAGCACGATCTGCAGCTGCTGCGCCAGCGGCGGGTCGGGCAATCGTTGGCCGGTCCTCAAGAAATGAATCACCTGGCGTACGAACCACGGCCTGCCATAGGCGCCGCGTCCGATCATCAACCCGTCGGCTCGCGACAGCGCCAGCGCCTCGCGCGCCTCATCGAGGGTGGTGATATCGCCATTGGCGATGACCGGGATCCGCACCGCCTCCTTCACCTCATGGATGAAGGCCCAATCGGCGCGGCCTTCGTAGAACTGGCAGCGCGTGCGGCCGTGGACGGAGATCATCTTGATGCCGCTCGCCTCGGCGACGCGGGCAAGCTTGGGCGCGTTGCGGCTCTTGTCGTCCCAGCC
>JBJKPV010000123.1:0-31129 GCA_046706015.1 Allostellaceae bacterium
GATAGAAGTGCTGGCGATGCGCGCGCCAAAAGCGCTCGCCACGCGCGACGCGGAGCGCCAAGGTGAGCGTCGCGTCGGCGAGGTAGTAGAGCGGCAGGATCATGGCCGGTGCCCACAGCCCCTTGGCCGCCATCGCCAGCAGCAGCCAGCCCATCAGATAGCCAAGCGGCACGCTGCCGACATCGCCCAGGAAGATCCGCGCCGGCGGCCAGTTCCACCACAGGAAGCCGGCAGCACCGGCGGCGACGGCAAGGGCGAGTGCCGGCGTGTTGTCATTGGCCGCGCCGCCGAGGAGCGACACGCCGACAACGCCGAGACCGAGAAAGACTGTTTCGGTGCAGGTGATGCCGTCGATGCCGTCCATGAAATTATAGAGGTTGATGAACCAGACCCAGAGCAGCACAACAGCGGCGTGATCGAGGAACGGCGGCAGCAGGCCCTGAAAGATCGGATGGCTTGCCGGTAAAGCGAAGACGCCGAGGCTCGCGGCGATGATGTGACCGATGAGCCGCAAGCCGACGCCCAACCCGCCGAGATCATCCGCCCAGGACAGCAGCGCCAGCAGCGCGGCAACGCCGATCACGATTATGGCGCCCGGCGGCGCGCGGCCGCCCGCGGCCAGCATCAGCCAACCGAATAAGGCGAGCGGGACGAGCGCCAGGCCGCCGCCGCGCGGCGTCGGCACTTGATGCGAGGAGCGCTCGACCGGATGGTCGAGGATCGCCCTTCGTCGGAGCCACGACAAGACGATGCCGGTAAGCCACGCGGTTCCGACAAGGATGGCCAGCGGCACCGCCACCCAGATCCAAAACGCTTCCATGCCGGGGTGATATGCTGCCGATCACGCCGGCGCAATGTCCACGCTTGTGCCGCCCGAGGATCAGTCGTCCGTCGCGGGCCGCCACGCCGTCCCGCCGCGGCCGAGATCCTCGCGACAGAGCGTCATTGGCGCGATCTCGGCAACGCGCGCCTTCTCAACCGTCTGCCGCAAGTCGCGGCAGACAAGCCCATGATGCGAGATATAGACATCGCGCGCCGGCGCCACGATTCCTTGCGCATCGGCGGCCTTCCATTCGATCGCGGTACCGGTCGCGGCCGCGGCGGCAAGCATGCTCGCCTGCGCCAGATCCATGCGCGCTGCCGGCGTCAGATTCGCGCGCAACGGCGCCGCGACCACCTCATCGGCCAATTCGGCGCTGAGAAGCGGCGGCGCCGCATCGCTCAGGGGGCCGGGATAAGGGCTGGTCGAGCGGATCGCAACTGGCGGCGGCTTGCGGTTGATCAGGGCCCCGAGCGGCGCCGGCTGGTTGATGCGCTCCCAGGTGGCGGACCAATCGATTTTGCTCAGCCCGTCGAAGGGGTGAATGTTTTCGAACTGGCTGCAGCCCGCGAGCGCCGACGCGCAGATGAGCGCGATCAAGGCGGCGCCGCGAGTTTTGCCGCGACGCTGCCGGCGCGGCGGTATTGCGGCGCGTGCCGGGGGATTGCCCCGCGCCTCCGGCATGGCTTGGGTTGCGGCTGCTGCTCCCATTTGGGCCGATTTTGAGCGATGATGGTGAACGGCCCGTTAACCGGCACGGCGGCCATGAGCGATCAGGAGCGGGACAGGGGATGGAAGGCCTATTACGAGGCGACCGCGGGACGGCCGCCGCGGCCTACGTTGCTCTGGGCGCTCGACCATTTCGGTGCGGACGCGCCGCCGGGCACCGCCGTCGATCTCGGCTGTGGCGACGGGCGTGACGCGATCGAACTCCTGCGCCGCGGCTGGGCGGTGATTGCGATCGACTCGGCGCCGGAAGCGATCGCGCGGCTGAAGGCGCGCTCCGATCTGCCGCCTTCATCGAAGCTCATCGCGCAATGCGGGCGGTTCGAAGACGTGTCCTGGCCGGAGGTCGCGCTCGCCAATGCGAGCTTTGCCTTGCCGATCTGCCGCCCGCAGGATTTCCCGGCGCTGTGGGAAAAGCTGACCCGGTCGCTCGTGCCGGGCGGGCGCTTTGCCGGGCAGCTCTATGGCACGCATGACAGCTGGGCATCGAACCCCGCCATGACCTTCTTCGACGAGGCCGGCGCGCGGCGCCTCTTCGAGGCTTATGCGATCGAGCTGTTCGAGACGGAAGAAAGCGACGCGGTGACGCCGCGCGGCGTCGCCAAGCACTGGCACATCTTTCACGTGGTCGCGCGCAAACGCTGAGCCGCGCTCAGCGCCAGTGGCGACGATAATGCCCGCCGCCGATCACCACGGTGCCGACCACCGGCGGCCCGTAATAATAAGGATAGTAGCCGCCGTCGTAACCGCCGTAATAGCCGCCATAAGAATAATAGCCGGGCGCCGGATAGGCGACGCAGCCGCTCAAGCCCAGCGCCGCCGCCGCGAGCAGCAGCGCGTTTCTCCAGCCTCGTGCCGCAAGGCGCATCATCGAACCTCCGTCGCTTGCGAGATCGCGCGGGCGCTATCGATATTCTAGGCCGCGCCGCGCGCCTCTATCCCTGGCTCCAGAACGCTGTGGCGGGTCGGTTTCTTCACGCGCCATGAAAAGATCACGCGGTGTGCGAGGTTTTGCCGCAATTCGGACGCGGCGCGGCGATGCTCGCGATTTGCCCACTCGGCAGCTCAGCCCACGCACCGATTCAATTCATCACGAATTCTTGTTCTCCGTTGGCGTCGGCGCCTGGACCGGATCTCGCCGCCACGCAATAATGCCGCCCCTCGGTCGATCACTGGAGGAACACCGATGATGTTTTTTCGCAGCGCCGTGATGGCGGCGCTGGGCGTGTTGCTGGCGAGCAGCGCCGGCGCGCAAACGCTTGGCATGGCGACGTCGAGCCCCGGCTCGCTCTATCACAATATCGGCACGGCGATCGCCAAGGTCGCCAATGAGCACGGGCTCAACATAACGATCCAACCTGCCACCAGCCCGAACCAATACATGCCGGCGGTCAATGCCGGCGATTTCGAGTTCGGCATCGGCAATCTTCAGGAATTCAACTACGCGCTTCAGGGCAAGGCGTGGTTCAGCGGCAGCGCCAGTCCCAATCTGCGCGTGGTGGCGCTGCTCTATCCGCTGAAGGAGGCGATCTTCGTTCGCAAGAGCTCCAACATCAAGACGATCGCCGACCTCAAGGGCAAGCGGATGACGGCGGGCTTTACCGCGCAGAACACGATTCTGCCGCAGCTCGACGCGCTCTATGCGACGGCGGGCTTGACCCGCAATGACGTCGTCAAGGTGCAGGTGCCGAGCGTGGTCGCTGGCGCCGATGCTTTCATGGCAGGCGATTCCGATGGCTTCATCTTCGCGCATGGCGCGGGCAAGGTACGCGAGGCCGACGCCGCGGTCGGCGGGATCCGGGCTTTGCCGATTCCGAATACGCCGGCCGATCTCGCCGCGATCAAGAAGCATTGGTCGACCGGTTTTCTCGTCGAGATGAAACCCGGCCCGGCCAATCCCGGTGTGCTGGCGCCCGGCTATTTCATCGCCTACCCGCAGCTGATCTTCACCAACAAGAACGTCTCAGACGACGTGGTTTTCAAGATGACCAAGATCATCTACGAGAATAAGGCCGGGATGGGTGCCGTGTTCGCGCCGATGAAGAGCTTCGACCCGAAGAAGGACATGGTCGGCGAGACCGCGCCGGGCCAATATCATCCGGGCGCGATCAAATTCTACAAGGAAGTCGGCATCTGGCGCGATCCGACCTAGCATCGCGGCTGCGGGGCGGGAGTAGGCTGTGAGCTTGGCTCATGGCGGCGAGCCGGCGCCGCAAGCCCGCTCCTTCGGCATGATCCTCGCTTATGGGCTGGGTGCGCTCCTGACCTTGGGTGCGGCGGGCTGGTCGCTTGACCTGCCGCGCTACCTCGCTTGGTCGCTCTATCCGCAGCAATTCTTCGCCGCGGCCCTGGCATTAGGCTTGGCGCTGGCGTTTCTCGTGCTGCCGGCGCGGCGCGGGACGCCGCGCGAGCGGGTGCCATGGTACGATTTCGTGGCCTCCGCGTTGGGTTTCCTCGCGGCTGGATTCCTCGCGATCCACTATCCGCAGCTCGTCAACGAGATCTTCATGCGGCCGGTAGCGGCCTATGTGCCGGGCGCGATCATAGTGCTGCTTCTGCTCGAGGCGCTCCGGCGCGCGACGGGCTGGGCGCTCTTCATCATCGTCGGCGTCTTCATCCTTTACGCGCTGTTCGGCAATCTGATTCCGGGTCGCCTCGCCGCGCGCGCGCAGGATTGGCCCAAGCTCGCCGCCTATCTCGCGCTGGACGCCAACGGCGTTCTCGGTCTGCCCATGGCGGTGGTGTCGACGATCGTCGTCGCCTTCGTTTTCTTCGGCAACGTCCTGGGCGCGACCGGCGGAAGCCGCTTCTTCACCGACGCTTCGCTGGTGGCGATGGGGCGCTTCCGCGGCGGGCCGATGAAGATTTCGGTACTCGCCTCCTGCCTTTTCGGTTTGATCTCGGGCAGTGCGGTCGCCGATGTGGTGGCGATCGGCATCGTCTCCATTCCGCTGATGCGGCGCGCCGGCTATCCGCCGCACAAGGCAGGCGCGGTCCAGTCGGTTGCGTCCACGGGCGCGCAGATGATGCCGCCGGTGATGGGTGCCGCCGCCTTCGTCATGGCCGAGTTCCTTCAGGTCTCCTATGCCGCGGTCGCGCTGGCCGCGCTCGTGCCGGGCCTCCTTTACTACACCGCGCTCTTCATTGCCGCCGATCTCGAATCGGTGCGTCTCGGCATGAAGGGCTTACCGCGCGCGGAGCTGCCGCCGGCGCGCAGCCTCTTGAGCGGCTGGTATTTCGTCGTCCCCTTCGCCGTCCTGATCCTCGCGCTCTTTCGCTATAACTGGCAGCCGGAGAAGGCGGCGTTGGTCGCCGCCGCCGTCGCCGCCGTGCTCGCGCTTCTCTCCGGTTATCAGGGAAGGCGGCCGACGCTTTCCGAGCTCGCCGAGACTGTCGCGCAGACCGGGCGCGGCGTGGTCGTCATCATCCTGATCGGCGCCGGCGCCGGCATCGTCATCGGCGTGCTCAACGTCACGGGCCTCAGCTTCAATCTGACCTATCTCCTGGTTCAGATCGGCTCGTCCAGCGCCGCGCTGCTGCTCGTGCTCTCCGCCATCGTCTGCATCATCCTCGGGATGGGCTTGCCGACGCTGGGCGTCTATGTCCTGCTCGCCGCACTGGTGGCGCCCGCGCTGATCCAGCTCGGCATCAACCCGATGGCCGCGCATCTCTTCATCTTCTATTTCGGCATGATGTCGATGATCACGCCGCCGGTGGCGGTTGCGGCCTTCGCGGCGGCCGCGATCGCGAACGCCGATCCGATGCGCACTGGCTTCGCCCCGATGCGCTTCGGCTGGACCGCTTTCATCGTGCCGTTCCTGTTCGTCGCCTCGCCGAGCCTCATCCTGATCGGCAGCCCTTGGTCGATCTTCCAGGCGGTCGTCACCGCCTTTCTCGGCGTGTGGTTGGTTTCGATAGGGCTCGCCGGAGATTTCGTGCGCCCGATCGGGTGGCTGTCGCGCGGCCTCTTCGCCGCGAGCGGGGTCTTGGCGCTCATCCCGGGCGGCGCCTTCGCCGGCGGCATTTTCACCGACATCTTCGGCGTCGGGGTTGGGGTCGTGCTCCTCGCCTATGAGCTGGCCCGGCGGCCGCGTCGTGACCGCGTGCTTCCTGCATCGGCCGGCCGCGCGGGCGAATGAGGGATCGCCGGGACGCGGCCTGTTCGTGCAGCGGGCGGTCCGAGAACATTTTAAGATTGTATTATCTATAAATATACTACTTATGATTGATCTGCATCAAAGCAGGATGCGCAAGGCCCAACTAGGCTCTGCCGCATGATCAATTATTGGTGCCGATTCTTCGATGGCCGAGGCGCGGTGTTCGCGGCGGAAAAGCTGTTCGCCGCGGACGATGCCTCGGCTGTGGCGCAGGCGGAGCGCCTGCTTACGCGCCCCGCCGAAGGCGTTGAGATTCAGGACGGGGACCGCATCGTGGCGCGGCGGATGGTGTGTGATGAATGAACCGATCGATGTCGTTGCCGAGCAGATCCATGGGCTGAGGGTTCGCGCACGGCGCTGCCGCCGGATCGCGAGTGCTTGCGTCAGCGAGGCGGGCGCGCAGGCGCTTGAGACTGAGGCCGCCCATGTCGAGGCCGAGCTCGACAGTGTCATCGCGCGGCTGCGTCGCAGCGTGCAATAAGCTCGACCGGCGACAAGAGCGGGAAGATTTGGTGCCGGATGAGAGGATTGAACTCCCGACCTTCGGTTTACAAAACCGCTGCTCTACCGCTGAGCTAATCCGGCATTTCAACGACCTGGCACGGCGCGAGCTGTGCGCTCGCGGCGCTGGACCAAGAAGGGTCTGGTCGGCGTTATAGCCTGCTTAGGGCGGTGCCTGCCAGTTCTCTGCCGTCGATCGCATCCACGCCTCCAATGCGCCTGGCATAGGCGCGCAACGGCGGCGCCCGTTACCGCCGCGGCGGACGCAAGCGCAAGGGATATGCCGCCGGGCTCAGGAACGCGACGAATCGATCAGGCGGTCGGGAAGAATTGATAGAGCCAAGTCTCGCTTAAGGTCTTGCCGTTAAGGCGCAGGAAGCAGCGCAGGTTCAAGGGCTGGTTGCCCTGAGCATGCACATCGAAAAAGGCGCGCCAAATCTTGGTGCCGACCACTCGGATGACATAAGCGTTACTGATCGTGCCGCGCGACAAGGTCACGACCGGCTTGACGTCGAAGCGCGGCGCCATCGCGGCAAGCGGCCCGCCCATGAAATCGATCACGAATTTCCAGCTGTCGCGATCTTGCGGTGACGGCTTGCCCGGAATGCCGCCATGCCCGATGCGCGTGGCGATCACATGCGCGACATCGGTCGCGGGATGCGGCTCGTCATCCTGCCAATAGAGGCGATAAGCGAGCGGCAAGGTCTCGCCGGCTTTGACCGAGCCGTGCGGCTGCCAATAGGCGACGATGTTGTCGTGAATTTCATCCGTGGTCGGAATCTCGACGAGTTGTACGGCACCGGCGCCCCAATTGCCCTTGGGTTCCACCCAAATGCTGGGCCGCCGGTTATAAAAAGCGCCGTCATCCTGATAGTCGGCGAAGTCGCGGTCGCGCTGCATCAGGCCGAAGCCCTTGGGATTGACGTCGAGGAAGGAATTGACCTGGAGCGACGGCGGATCGACGAGCGGGCGCCAAATCCGCTCACCCTTCCCGGTCCACAAGGCCAGGCCGTCGCTGTCATGGATCTCGGGACGCCAATCCGTATCGGCGCGGCGATCGTTCTCGCCGTACCAAAACATGCTGGTGAGCGGCGCGACGCCGAGACGGGCGATATCGCTCCTCATGAAGAGTGTCGCGTCGATATCCATGACCGCGCCCTTGCCCTTGGTAACGCGAAAGCGATAAGCGCCGGTGAGACTGCGTCCGTCGAGCAAGGCGTAGACATCGATCACGGGTTCGCTAGCCGATGGTTCGGCCAGCCAGAATTCGACGAAGCGCGGGAATTCCTCCCTGGTGGAAAGCCCGGTGTCGACGGCGATGCCGCGCGCCGAGGCGCCATATTGATTGTCGGAGCCGGCGCTGCGGAAATAGCTCGCGCCCTGAAAGGCGAGCCAGTCCGTTTTGGCGTCGTGGCCGTCCATGACGCGAAACCCGGAAAATCCGAGCGTCGCGGGCAGCTTTTGCTCGAGACCGGTGGCGCCGTAGTCGAAATCGGCCGGCGTGTAGAGAACTTGGCGCGCCATGCCGCCCGAGACGGCGTTGATGGTGACGGGCACGGCGACGAATTTGTCGAGATGGAAAAAAGCAACGGGAAACGGCCCGGGACCGGTGCGCCATAGAGCCCGGTCCATGCGAAATTTGATTTTCTGCACCGTGTCGAAATCGATCGTCTTGACGATGTCCGGCGCGGGCGCGGTTGGCGCAACATAGCTCTTCTTGGCGAGCGTCGCCGCACGTTGCTTCAGCAAGTCGAAGCTGAAAGGCTGAGATGGGCCTAATAGCGCGCCGCCCGGCGCCGCCCGCGCAGTGCCATGTCCGGCCGAAATCGTCAACAACGCATAGGCAATCGCCGAATTGATGAAGCCCCGGCGGTCGATCAACAGCTTTTACCTCACATGAAAAAAAGCAACGAGAGTCGCGCCACCGGTCGCGACCTCGTCGGTGACGATCCGCCTATAGAACGCGCGGCGAGACGAAGCGGGCTGTGATTATTATGTGCCTCGCAAATCGCAACGCCGAAAACGCCGGCCGCGTGTCACGGATTGGTCATCGCGCGAAGGGGACATAAATTCGATATCGCGGCGTTGTTCCCCGCATATGCAGCCCAACATCGATTCTGAAATTCGAGCCCCTGTCCGTTCTTTTGTCGGCGAGGGTGGAAGCGATATCGACCGCAACGATGGCGAGCACGCGACCGCGATCGAGCACGCCAATGCGGCGAGCCTCGATCTATCGCCATCGCCGATGCCGCCGCCTCATCCGCAGCCGATGCCGGCGCAGCGGTTTGCGTTCTGGACTCTGTCTCGGTTGCCGCTCGCCCTGCTCGGGACGCTGTGCGCTTTGCTCGGGCGAGACCGTGGCGCGAAGCTCCCGGAGTTACGATCGGGGCGACCACAGGCGAGGCGTCGGCTCGTGGTCCGCCGGTGGCTTTATCTCGCCCTTGTTCTCGGTACGACAGCAACGGCGGCGATCCGCCTCTGGGCAATTTTGCGCGTCGACGGGCTGAGTGCACTCGAAATGAGCTTGCTCGCGCTGTTCGTCGTGCTGTTCGGCTGGATTGCGTCTTCATTCTGGCTGGCGATCTTCGGGGTCTACGCGCGGCGACGCGCCCCGCGCGAGAAGCATCCCGATCCGGCGCGGCGCGCGGTCAGGCGCGTTCCGACGCGACTCTCGCGCACCGCCATCGTCATGCCGATCCACAACGAGGATCCGGGCCGCGTCTTCGCGGGGATCGACGCGGTTCGCTGGTCGCTCGCGCAGACGGATCGCGGCCGTGCCGAATTCGACTTCTACGTGCTGAGCGATTCGACCAATCCGTCATGCCTTCGCGCCGAGGAAATCGCCTGGCGCCGCCGCTCCGGCGCGGGCGCGCCGCTCTTTTATCGTCGCCGCGTGCGAAACCTCGGCCGCAAGAGCGGCAATATCGCCGATTTCTGCCGCAATTGGGGCGCGCTCTACGATTACATGGTCGTGCTCGACGCCGACAGCTTGATGACCGGCGATACCTTGGTCGCGCTGGTGGCGATGATGGATGCCAATCCGCGCACCGCGCTGATTCAGGCACCGCCGCGCCTCATCGGCCGCGAATCGTTGTTTGCGCGCACGCAGCAATTCGCGTCGAGCGTTTATGGCGAAATCTACGCCGCCGGTCTCGCCTATCTTCAGGAAGCGGACGGAAATTATTGGGGACACAACGCGATCATCCGCGTGCAGCCCTTCATCCGCCATTGTGGCCTGCCGGAACTTCCCGGCCCGATGCCCTTCGGCGGCGAGATCCTGAGCCACGACTTCGTCGAAGCGGCTTTGCTGCGTCGCGCGGGCTGGGACCTTCGCCTCGCGAGCGAGCTCGAGGGCAGCTTCGAGGAGCCGCCGCCCACGCTGATCGATCATCTGAAGCGCGACCGGCGCTGGTGCTATGGCAATCTCCAGCATCTGATGCTGATCGGCGCGCGCGGGTTCACGCTGCCGAGCCGCCTGCATTTCGTCAATGGCGTGATGACCTATCTGTCGTCGCCCTTGTGGCTGGTGATGCTGATCCTGTCCTCGATCGAGGCTTTCCGGATCGAGGCGGTTGCGCCGGTTACCTATGTCGGCCGCTATCCCCTGCTGACCTGGCCGATGCCGCACGCGCTCGCCTTCATCGCACTGGTCGCGGCGACACTCGTGTTGCTGTACGGGCCGAAGCTCATCTGTTGTGCGAGTTTGCTGCGCGACAGAGAGGCGCGCCGCGCGCATGGCGGGGGGCGCCGGTTGGCGCTGAGTGTCCTCGCCGAAAGCGCATTCTCGACATTGATCGCGCCGATCGTGATGTTGTCGCACAGCTGGTTCGTCGCGAATTTTCTGCTCGGCCGCCGCGTCGGCTGGGCCGCGCAGCGCCGTTGCGACGGTGGAATCGATTGGCGTACGGCATCGCACGCATTTGCGCCGCATACGGTGATCGCGCTCGCCGCCGCCCTCGCGATGTGGCACTACATTCCCTCGGCTTTGCCGTGGTACGGCCCGCTACTTGCGGGTCCTGCGCTTGCCATCCCGCTCTGCATCGCCAGCAGCACGTCTCTTCTGGGACGCGCAACGTTGCGTCGCCGCCTGTTTCTCGTGCCGAGCGAGACCATCGGGCTTCCCGTTCTCGATTGCATGCGAAAGTCGCTGGCAGCGCCAGACATCGCGCGCGCGACGCGCTTCGATGCGCCGGCGAGCATCCGTCCGGCTGCTCATCGGCGATTGGCCAATTGAATTGATGTGACGCGCGCAGCCGCAATGACCCCGTGAACGATCAAGGCCATGCACAAAAGAGTGGCAGGCGGTGCGTCGCGAGCCGAACACAGAATGACCACACCGGAGGCTTGAACATGATGGTTACTATCCCGCAAGTGCGAAATGAGCAAGGCCTCTCCGAATTAAGGTCCGTTATTCACGCCAACGCGACCTTGATTGACTTCGCTTTTATTTCACTACCGTGAAGGAGAAGCGCCATGTCTATGCCGGTCTATGCCGGAACAGCGCGGAACTATCGCTCTAGTTTCCGTAATACTTCCAACAGGACGCATGATTGGTGGCGCTTGCACGCGGCAGCCATCGACCGCAACTTCGTCCGTCAGCGCCCTGCCGGGCTGTTTCGTGCGCCCGCCGAGCAGGCAACGAAGCTGTTGTTCGATCTCATCCTCGCCGCTCTTCTCGTCATCGGGCTTTCGCCGGCATTGCTTTGTCTCGCCGCTCTCGTGCGCAAAGGCGGCGGCAAAGTCATCTTCGGCCACAAGCGCATCGGTGCCTATGGCCGCGTCTTCACCTGTTGGAAATTCCGCACCATGGTGCCGAATGCGGACCAGGTCTTGGCCCGCGTCCTCGCCGGCGACGCAAATGCGCGCGCGGAATGGGAAAAGGATTTCAAGCTCAGGGACGATCCGCGGATCACACGCGTCGGACGCGTCTTGCGCACCACCAGCCTCGACGAGCTACCGCAGCTCTTCAATGTCTTGAAGGGCGAGATGAGTCTCGTCGGTCCGCGACCGATCGTGGCCGACGAAATCCGGCGCTATGGCGCGGCCTTTCATGACTATACGCGGTGCCGGCCGGGCATCACTGGCGCTTGGCAGGTGAGCGGCCGCAACGATATCGATTACGGCACGCGGGTAAGGCTCGATCAGGATTACGCGCGCCACTGGTCATTCCTGAGCGATTGCGCGATCCTCTTGCGCACGGCTGTCACCGTGCTCAAACGCAGCGGTGCGTATTGAGCGCGACAACAGGGCACGCGCGCGTCGCCCTTGAAACGCGCGATTCGTCTGCGCATGCCACGCCTGCCGATATTCCGGTGCCGGCGTCGGCGGCGCGTATCGCTGGCCTTCTCGTGGTACTCGCGGCGGCGGCAGCGCTCGGTGGCTGCGCCACGGCGAGCGGCGATCTGCCGCCGATTCCCATGATTCCTGTGCCGCAGGCCGGAACCTTGTCCGCGCTTCCGCCTTACAAGGTGCAGGTCGGCGACGTGCTGGACGTCAAGCTCTACCTCAATCCGGAGCTGAACGATCAGGTCACGGTTCGGCCCGACGGAATGTTCTCGACCTCGATCGCCCAGGACGTCCCGGCCTACAACCACACCCCGGCGCAGATCGCGGCCGAATTGCGCCAGGACTATGCGAACACGCTGAAGAACCCGCATGTCAACGTGATCGTCCATTCCTTCGCGCCCAACAAGATCTATGTCGGCGGCGAGGTCAGGGACCCCGGCGAATACATCACGGTCGGGCCCAATCTCACCATCAGTCAGGCGCTGGCCCGCGCCGGCGGCGTCAAGCTCAGCGGCGATCGCGCGCGTATCTTCGTCATTCGCCGCGGTCCGCACGACAAGGCCGAAGCCTTCTCGGTCGACTACAAAGACATCATTTCCGGCCGCCATCCACAGGACGACGTACGGCTCGCGCCCTATGACGTGGTCTATGTGCCGCGGACCGGCATTTACGAGGTGTGGACGTTCTGGAACCAGTTCGTCCAGCAATTCGTGCCGGTCAATTGGGGCTTCTCCTACAGCGTCAACCCATCGGTTACGACCGGCAAATGACGATATTGCCTCAGCCCATCGACACGACGCGTGAGTTCGGCCGCGAGAAAGGAGGAAATTTTGCCGTTTGACCTTCTCGCCGTATTGTTCCGCCACAAGACCGCGGCGCTATGCGTCTTCTCCGCCGTGGTCCTGGCGGGCATCGCCTATCTGCTGGTCGCGACGCCCAAATACGAATCGGTCGCCCAGCTGATCGTGCGCTTCGGCGATCGCTCTGTTCCCAATTTCCAGCAGGCGCCGCCGACCGAACTCACGCCGTCGGACCGGCGTGAGATCGTGACCGCGAACGCGGCGATTCTGAGCAGCCACGATCTGGCGCAGGCGACGATCGAATCCTTCGGTCTCGCCAAGGTCTATCCCGCTATTGCCGCCGATCCGCCGAACCACGGCACGCCCATGGACGCGGCGGTAAGGCGGTTCTCCGACAATCTCTCGGTCGATGTCGGGACGCAGGATAATGTGCTCTCGGTCGCGTTCTTTCATCCCGATGCGTCGCTTGCGCCGAAGATCGTTCACAAATTGGTGTCGCTCTATATCGAGCGCGAGACCGCCGTCTATCAGAACCCGCAAGCCGCCTTCCTCGACAAGGAAGTGAAGGCTGCCAATAAGCGCCTGCTCGCGGCGCAAAGCGCGCTCGAGGCCTTCAAGGAAAAATGGCACATCACGAATTACGACCAGGAGGTCATGGACCTGCTGAAGCAGCGCGGCGACGTCGACACCAATCTTCGCGCCGCGGAAGCGAGTCTCGACCAGGCGCAGCATCGCAAGCAGGATCTCGAGCAGCTGATGCGCACGGTCCCCGAGAAGGTGCCGGAACCGGCGAGTGGCGAGAAATACCGCGCGCTCGACGACGCCGAGATCCGCCTCGCCAATCTCCGCTCGAAGCTCAATCAGATGCTGGTCACATACCGGGCGAACAGCCCCGCCATGGCCTCGCTCAAAGCCGGCGTCGCCACTGCGGAGGCCGACGTCAAAGCGCGTCGGGCGGAGCTGAGCCATCGCTCGCTCACCGATATAAATAAGGTCTATCAGACGCTCCAGACCGACTATCTCCGTACCGCCGCCGATGCGGAAAGCAACAGCCAGCCGGTCAAGGTGCTGAGCGGCCAGCTCAAGACGATCGACGATCGGCTCAACGTCCTGCAGCAGAATCGCGGCAACTTGGACGACCTCACGCGGCACGCGCAGATCGCCGAGGCCGCCTATCGCTCGCTCTCGTCGCAATACGAAGACGCGCGCGTCAAGGACAATCTCAACCAGCAGCGGA
The DNA here is from genome assembly GCA_046706015.1 of Allostellaceae bacterium. Lineage (GTDB taxonomy): Bacteria > Pseudomonadota > Alphaproteobacteria > ATCC43930 > CGMCC-115725 > CAIKMD01. Next base: position 13,528 of record JBJKPV010000123.1, read on the forward strand.
TTTCGCCGGCCACAATCATCAGCCAGCCAACCCAGCCCTACAAGCCGGCACGGCCGCGCAAGCTCGTGACGCTCCTCGCCTGCATCTTTGCCGGCGGGATTCTGGCAATCGGCTGCGCGCTCGCACTCGAGGCACGCGACGATCGCTTCGTCACTGCGGAGCAGATCGTGTTCATCCTCGATCTCCCCGTCCTTGCCAGCTTCGGAGAGCGACACCGCAGCCTGCCGCTGCCGCGCGCGCTTATCGCCCCGGGAGACAGCACGTGAGGAAAGGTAACCTCGCTTACGGCGATTTTTACGAGCGCGAGGCGACGCCGCGCGAGCAGGAGTTCCGCGAGATCGAGCTGAGCACGCCCGACGATCTGCCTTTGGTCGATCTGATCGAGCTCTATGCCGGCATCGAATACGCGCTGCCAAGCGACCAGGGCCTGGTCGTCCAGTTCGTCAGCGCCACATCGGGGTTCGGCAGCGAACAGGTTGCGCTCGACATGGCCTGGGCGGGAGCCAGCGTGCTCGGCCGACGGATGCTGCTGCTCAATTGCAACAAGTCCCGGCAGCGCCTGCCGCCGCCGCGCGGCGCGCAACCCGCCGCGCAACCCGTGATCGAACGCCACGTGCCGGTGAACCACATCGTCAAGGTGTCGGGCCAGGTGCTCTTCCACGCGGAATGGCGAAGCTGGCATTCGAAATCGGGCGCGTTGGTCGGTGCCGATGTGATCGACGGCCACCTCGACGAACTGCGCGCGTTTTTCGACATGATCGTCATGATCGCGCCGCCGGCGGATGGTGACCCGCTGGCGATGATCATGGCGCGGCACGTCGACGGCAATGTGATCATCCTCGAAGCCGAGCAGACCCGCCGGTCCGCGGCGATACGTCTGCGCGAGATTCTCGCTCGAGCCGGCAGCCCGATCGTCGGTGCCGTGCTCAACAACCGGCGCAATCACCTGCCGCGCAGGCTTTCGCGGCTCCTCTATCGGCAGCGTGGTCCGGCGATGCATGTGATGGTCGCAAACAATATCTATCCGCCGATCGTCGCCGGCGGCGCGGAACTCATCGTCTCCTATCTCTGCGAAGGCCTTGCGCGGCGTGGGCATCGAGTCACGGTCGTCTCGACCTGCTCACCGGATATGGAGCCTTATCCAGCGGAGATCCGCAACGGGGTCGAGGTCATTCGCTTCTTTCCGCCGAACGTCTATTGGTCGTTCACGCGCGATCGCAATCCGGGCGTCAAGAAATGGCTGTGGCACGCCCGCGACGCGTGGAATCGCCAAGCCGGGCTTCGCTTGCGGGAGATCCTCAACGCGGCGCGGCCGAGCGTGCTGCATTCGCATCTGATCGACGGCATGTCGGCCTCCGTCTGGGGCTACGCGCGGCGTGCGGGCGTGCGCGTCATCCATACCGCGCATGACTATCACCTGCTTTGCCCGCGCGCTTTCATGCTGACCTCGGACTGGAATCTGTGCGCTCAGCCGAGCCTTCCGTGCCGCGTCTATCGCAATTGGCATATCGGCACGACGCGGCATGTCGACCTCTTCGTCAGCCCGTCGCGATTTCTGCTCGAGATGCATGAGCGCGCCGGCTTGCGCGTCGCCAAGCGCGCGGTGGTGCCGAACGGCATTCCGCTGCCCGCGGCGCTCGATCAGGTCCGGCAGGCGCGCCCGCCGGATAGCCATACACGGTTTCTCCTGCTTTCGCGTCTGACGGTCGAGAAGGGCGTGCTCGTCCTGTTGGACGCTGTCGCGCGGCTATCCCCCGATCTCGGTATCGAGGTCGTGATCGCGGGCAAGGGGCCCTTGGAAGACCGCGTACGCGCCGCCGCCGCGGCGGACCCGCGCATCACCTATCTCGGCTATGTCAACGGCAAGGCCAAAATCGAGGCGCTGTCGCGGGCCGGCTACTTATTGCTGCCCTCGCTCTGGTACGAGAACGCGCCGGTGGCGATCGTCGAGGCTGCGGCTTATGGGCTTGGGCTCCTCGCAAGCCGCATCGGTGCCATTCCGGAGTTCATTGAAGAGAATCGGACCGGACTGCTGTGTCGGCCTGGCGATCCTGAGGCCTTGGCTGAAGCCATGACGCGCGTCGCACTCGAGCCCCATGCCTTGCCGGATTTGGCCGCGCGCTCGGCGGCGGTCGCGCAACGCCACCGTGTCGAACACATGATTGATGCCTATGAGGAACTCTACGTCGCCTCGCTCAGCCGCCAAGCGACCTTCGCCGGCGGAAGCTGACCGGGCGCGCGTGCGGGTCGCTCTCGCTGCCTTTCTCTTATGCCTGCTGGCCTTGGCGGCGCCTGTCTATGCCGAGTCGCTCCCGTCCGATGCCGGGATCATCAACGTTCGCGATTACGGCGCGCGCGGCGACGGAAGGCACGACGATACCAAGGCGCTCTTGAACGCCATCGCGGCGAGTGGCGGCGATACCGGCCGCGCCTTTTGGCAAGATCGCATCGTTTATCTTCCCAACGGCACCTATCTCGTCTCCGCGCCTCTGGTGAAGCGCTATGCCGGCGGGCGGTTCGGCTCGGGCATGATCCTGGTCGGCCAGTCGCGGAACGGCACCGTCATTCGCCTCGAAGATCACGCACCGGGTTTTGACGATCAGCGCCATCCGCGAGCGGTCGTCTTCACCACCTCGAAGCTTCTCGACGGCACGCCGACCAGCGGCGGCAAGAATTATCCGGCGCTCGGCGAAGGCAACGACGCCTATATGAACTCGGTCGAGGATCTGACCATCGATGTCGGCAAGAACAATCCCGGCGCGATCGGCATCGACTATCTCGCCAACAATATTGGGGCCGTGCGCGACGTTACGTTGAAGGCGCCGACTGGCAGCGGCGCCATCGGCCTTTCGATCCAACGCAAATGGCCGGGGCCGGCGCTGATCGAGAATCTCCTCGTCGAAGGCTTTGCGACGGGCATCGCGGTGGCGCAAACGGAATATGGGCTGACCTTCGACCATATCCGGCTGCGCGGCCAGCATGGCCCGGCGCTACGCAACGACCAGAACGTTCTTTCCATGCACGATCTCGAAATCACCGATCCGGCACCGGCCATCGTCAATAGCGGCGCCAAAGGCTTCATCGCGATCGATGGCGGATCGATCGGGCTGACCACCGGCGCACCCAAGCTTGCGAGCGCTGTCGCCAATGCCGGCTTCGTTGTGACCCGCGGCCTCGCCCTCGCGCGCGCCGGCCAGGAGGACGTGCAAGGTGAAAAAGCAACGATGCTGAATGGCATTCTCGCGGCGGGCGGCAAATGGAAGACGGTAGCCTGGCCGGCCTGGCTGCCGCGACTTCGCGACGCCCCCGCGGATCCGGCGATCGCGCCCAAGAACTGGGCGAACGCGGCGCATTTCGGCGCCGTGCCGAACCCGACGCATGATTCGGCGGAGGGGTTGCGGCGGGCTTTTGCCTCCGGTGCTTCCGTGGTCTACCTGCCGCACGGAACTTATGCGATCAGCCGCGCGATCGAGATACCGCCGGGCGTGCGCCGCATCGTCGGCATGAATTCGACGATCAAGATCTTGCTGCCGCGACGGCCCGATTTTGCGCGCGACAAGGGCATGTTGCGTGTTGAGAGCAACGGCCCGCCGCTATCGATCGAGAACCTGGCGCTCGACAACACCAATCTCGGCCACCAGCTCGGAATCGAGGTGGCAGGGCCGCGCACGGTCACGATCCGCGATGTCGTTGCGGCCGGGGTCACGCTGCTCGACCGTAAACAGGCGGGCGGCCCGGTTTTCCTCGAGGATGTCTGCTGCGGCGCGATCGAGCTGGACGGTCCCGCCTCGGTGATCGCGCGGCAGCTCGACACCGAGGGCGGCGGCGTCCGCATCCTTGATCGTGGCAGCCCGCTCTCGATCCTGGGGCTCAAGACCGAAGGCATCGCGACGATTCTCGGCAATCGCGACGGCGCGCATGCCGATGTCTGGGGCGGCCTCGTCTATATGGTCCACAATGACGGCGGCACGCGCGTTCCGGCATTTCGCAACGCGGATGCATGGCTGCTCGCAGCCTTCGCCGAGGAATCGCTGCGCGCGGCGAGCCATTACAACGTCTATCTCGCGGGCCAGACTCCGCAGGGCGAAGCAGTATTGACGCCCGATCGTTTTCCCACGCGCGGCTTCGGGCACTTCGTCCCGGATCTGCGCGCGACGCCGGCGGGTCCTCAGCCTCAGTAAGGCCGTTGCAGGATGTAAGGATCGATTACCGGCTTCGGCGGCGGCGCGGGCACCGCGGCGATGCAGGCGCCTTTCACGCGCTTGCTGGCGGCGTCGCAGCTCGCGCGGTCGGCATAAAGGCAGGAGACCGCGTTGCCCGACTGAACGACGCAGAACGGTGCGCCGCCGGCGGGCGTGAGGAACTCGGTTGGATTGGCCTCGCAGCGCCCGCCCTGCCGGGCCGCCTCGCGCTGACAGGAGGCCGGGTCGACATAGGTGCATTGTGGCGTCATGCCGGTGACATTGACGCAAAACGGCGCTGCATAAGCGGGACCCGCCGCCAGCAGCGCATAGGAGGCGAGGAGAAGAGCGATTTTCATGGGCTCACCTTCTGCAATCGCTGAATCGAGCGTGCCATCAGCGCGAGGAGCGTGGCGGAGCTCAGCGCCTGGGCGACGCTGTAGCAAAGGATCGCCGAGGGCGCGCGCAGCCCGAAATGGATCGACACCGCGAAGACGCCGAGAATGAGGAGGAGGCGTCCGAACTGCCAGCAAGCGGCGAGCGACTGCTTCTCGAGCAGCTGAAGCGTGTGAAAAACCGGCATGACCACGAGCTGGGCGAGATAGCCGATGCTCATCGCCTGGAGATAGACGACGGCGTCAGCCCATTCCTGACCGAAAACGGCGGGAAAGAATGCGACCGCCGCCACATTCGCGAGCGCGATCCACGCCGCGGACAGCATGAATTGGCGGCTCGTCACCTGATAGAAGCGCGCGCGAAGTTTTGCCGGGTCGCTCGAAATCGTCCGTCCGGCCTCGCCGACGAAAACCTGCAAGATCGAGGTCGCGACCAGCGCCAAGGGTCGTGCGACCACGCGCTCGGCCAGAAAGATGAAGCCGGCGATGCGTGCCGAGTATTCCCACGACACCAGCAAGAAGAGCAGCTGATTGCCGCCGGCCGCATCGATCAAGGCCGCCCAGCTCGCGATCAGCGGGAAATGGCGATAGCGCCAGGCGAGCGCGCGCATCTTCGTCAGCGACACGCTGCGCAAGCGCAGGCGCTGCCCGCCTCCGACCTTCCACAGCAAGCCGAAGGTACCCGCGGATTGGCCAAGGATGGACCCAATGACGAGGCCCGGCGCACCCAGGCTGGTGGCGCCAAGCCCAATCTGCGTCAAGGGACCGACGATTCCTTGGCTGATCCGTGTTTGGGCGATCGCGCGAAAGCTGCCGTGCCGCGTCGCCATGTAGAGCGCGATATAATAGCCGCCGAGGCAGAAAAACCCGGTAACGAGGAGCGCGCGGTAGAGATCGATGCGGTCGAAATCGATCGGCGTCGGCCACAACGCCTGGATCGAGGCTTGCGGCAGAGCGAAGGCCACGATGGCGAGGAGGGACGTTGCCGCGAGCAATGCGCAGCCGCACACGGCCATGAGGTTGACCGCATCGTCGTCGGTGGGTGCCAAAGGCAAGGTGAGGTCGTAGCGGAGCGAGCTCAGCACGACGAAGATCGCGAGAATCGCGGTATAGACGCTCAAGACGCCAAATTGCTGCGGGGAATAGAGCCGCGTCAGCGCGGGGGCGAGCGCGACGCTCATCGCCTGTCCGCCCGCGGCGCCGGTCAGCATGATGGAGACATTCTTCAGAAAGGGGCGACGGGCGAGCGCCGCACTCAGCCGGCGGAGCGCCGCGAGCGGCGCGATGGCGCGTCCTGCCTCTTCGATGGGCACCGTGCTCGACGCGCATGCAGCATCGCTCTCGCTTCTTTGTTCGGAAGAGCGCAAGACGAGTCGGGATGAAGGTCGCGACAATCTTCGCGTCGCACGAAGCACGAAATCGCGTGCCGTCAATGAGTTTCGAATGTCCGTCACTAGACGCATTTCCGAACTGATTGACAACGTCAAAGCGCGGGCCGCGTTCCTCGAAACGCGCGCGAAAGCGACGGATCACAGCGATGTCACACGGTCGACTGCGTGCTTGCCAGTTTCGCGAGCACTCGGCCGCGTTCGCGCAGTCACGCCGATATCACACCGACACTGCAAGGAATTGCGCGTTAATACGATGCCATCGATCGACCGTCACGCAGGACGACACAATCGCGCAAATGACGAGAATGGGCGAGACCGTGTTCGAGAGATTCGTTGTCGCGGCGGGGTCGCGCCAAATCCGGCGCAGCGGATCCGGGTCCGGCGCGCCCCGGCCGACGCGCCATTAGGCAAGCCGCAATGTCGATGTTCGCTGGGGTCGCCAGTCGCCATTCTGGCGAGCAGGACTCCTATCTTCATCGCGTGGCGCCACTGGCGCTGCTTGCGGGCGCGCTTGCGATCTTCACGCTGCTGCGAGCCCTTCTTCTTGCCGTGGCGACGAGCGCCGCGATCGATTGCCTCGGCCTCGACATCATTACTTTTGCCGGCGCCGCGCTTTTGGCCGGCATTCGCTACCAGGAGATCGCACCTTTTGCACGGCCGCTGTTGCGGGGGATCGGTGCTGTCGTTCTGGTTCAGGTCGCGTTCGATGTCGTCGCGTTGATCGACGACCCGGTAAGCATGACATCGGGCGCCAACGGCGCCTTTTTTGGGGCCGGCGGCGTGCTGGCGTTGATCGCCGGCATCGGCGCCCTGTGGCGTCCGAGCTTTCTCCTTCCGCTCTTCTTTCACTACGTGGCATTTCGCCACCAGCTGAGCATTGTCGGCGGCATCGAGATATCCCAAACGGATTACCTGAGCATGCTCGATATCGGCGAGTTCATCGCGCTCGGCACGCTCTTGGTCGCATACGTGACGCGGCCGGCCTTCCTCGGCCGGTTCGGTTCGGTGAGCGTCAATGCCGCTGAATTGCGCGCCGGCGCCTGTGCGCTCATCGTCGCCTGGGCGATCGGCGCGCATCTGGGAAATTATTTCGTCTCCGGCTGGACCAAGATACGCGCCGGCGGTGCCGATCCGCTCTTTTGGCTTCTCCACAATCCGACTCAGACCGCGATCCTCATCGGGCTCGAGCGCGGCGACAACATCTTGGCCGCCTGGCCTTGGCTCGTCCAGCTGAGCTGGGACGCGATTACCAAGCTCCTCATCCCGGTCAACATCTTCGTACTCGGCACGCAGTTTCTGGTGCCGCTCGCCGCGCTGCACCGCCGCGCGCTGATGGTTTTCACCGTCCTCTTCGACCTCTTTCACGTCGTCGTCTATTTCACCCTGGGCGCGGCGTTCTTTTTCTGGGTCGCGGTCAATATCCTCATCTATCTGTCGCTGAAGCGGATCGACGACCGCGCCTGGACGCCGGCGCTGAGCCTCGTCACGATCGCGGCGATCCTGACGGCGCATTGGACCTTCTATACGAGCCATCTTGGCTGGCTCGACACCGCGAAGCTGGCCAGTCCGCGCTTCTTTGCCGAAACCCGCGACGGGCGCGAGGTTCCGGTTCCGTCGGTCTATTTCGGGAATGTGTCCTATTCGATTGCGCAGACCGCGATGTACGTCCCCGACGACAATTTCGCGATGCGTGTCGGCGGCAACACGCATGACCCCTCGGCTTGGCGACGCGCGCAGCGCTGCACGCCCGATTTCGTCCATCGCCAGGACACGGGCGTGGGTCTGCCGGCGGTCGAGAGCATGGTGCGGGGCGCCGACGCCGCGATGCGCCGCCATCCGATCGTCAAGAATGACAATCTCTATTACTTCTACCCCTACCACATGGTTGCCAACCCGATGATGTTCGCGGCCTTCAATCGGTTGAAGATCGGCGACATCGTGCGTTACCACTATGTGGTCGAGTCGGTTTGCCTCGGGCTGAAGCACGGCAAGCTGGTCCGCGACGTCCTCAAGCGAACGGATTTCCCGATCGATGTCGGCCGCTGACGCGACATCGCGCGATATTTGGATCATCTACGACGGCGAATGTCCGTTCTGCCGCTCTTACGTTCTCTTCTACCGTTTGCGTGATCAAGGCAGGCGCGTCCATCTCCTCGATGCGCGCGCGGCCGATCCGGTGGTCGAGGAGATCCGACGCCGCAAGCTCGATCTCAATCGCGGCATGGTCGTGAAGATCGACGATCGGCTCTATTTCGGATCGGAGGCGATCAATCTCTTGGGGATATTGGGAAGCACCGCGAGTCTCTTCAATCGCATCAACCATATCCTCTTCGGCCATCCGCGCTGCGCCCGCCTGCTTTATCCGATTCTTGTCCGCGGCCGTCTTCTGACGTTACGGCTGCTCGGCCGACCATTGATCGACAGTTTCTGAACGCCGAGGAGAATGGCAATGCCCGACACGCTTGGCTTCGAGCTCCGCGAGGATGCGGGCTGCTGGACGGTTTCCCGCGCGGCGGCCAATCGTCCGGTCGTGGCGACGATCGTCATCCCCACCTATCGCGCCGCCGCGACGCTGAACCGCGCGCTGTTGAGCGCGTTGAGTCAGACAATGACCGATATCGAAGTGATCGTGGTCGACGACGCGTCGACCGACGCGTCTTGGGATCTGGCGCTCGAGGCGATGCGCCACGAGCCGCGGCTGCATGGAATCAGGAACAAGCGCAATTGCGGCAAGCCGGTCGGAATGAATCGGGCGATCGCGCTCGCCCGTGGCCGCTGGCTCGCGGTCTTGGATGCGGACGATTGGTACCGGCCCGAGCGGCTGGAGATGCTGATCGCGTTGGGCGAGAGCACGCATGTCGATCTCGTCGCCGATAACCAGCTCTTCTACGACGCGGGCGCGTCTCGCGTCGTGGGATCGGCTTGGCCGGAGGCAACGGGCGCGTGGCCACTGAGCTTCGACGACTTCCTTGCAGGGTCCGATGCCTATGAGAGCTTTAATCTCGGCATGTTGAAGCCCGTCATCCGCACCGATTTCCTGCGTCGTACCGGGCTCGGCTACCAGGAGCGCGCGCGGCACGGCCAGGATTTCTTCCACCTCCTGGAATTCTTCCTGCAGGGCGGAAAGGCCGTCGTCTCCGACCGGGCGCTCTACCATTACACGCTGCCTTTCGGCGCGGTCTCGCGGCGTTGGTCGCATGCCGAGCGCCGGCGATACGACTTTCAGACTGCTTGCGACATCAACCGGCAGTATCTCGTCGCGGCGCACGCCACGCTCACCTCCGCACAAGCGGCGCAACTGAAACGTCGCAATGATAAGCTCACATCACTCGAAATGTTTTTCCAGGCGCGCGAGCGGTTTGGGCAAGGCGATGCGACCGGCGCCGCGGCGAGGATCCTGCGTCGTCCGGCTACCTTGGCTTATGCTTGGCGGCGGCTGCGCCGCCGTTGGGCGCCCCAGAGCGCATCGCGCCCGATCGAGCGCATCGCCGCCCGCGCTCGCCGGCACGCGCGCCAAGCCACAAGCGAGGTTTCCGCTCGCGTATCATGAAGAGCGACCAGAATTTCGCCGACAACAATTTCACCGTCTTGCGCCTGCTGCTGGCGCTGATGGTGGTGCTCGGCCATTTCCAGCTTCTCGCCGGCGTTCGATACCCACCTTGGCCCTTCAACTACGCGGCTATGGCCGTTGACTGCTTCTTCGTCGCGAGCGGCTATCTCGTCACCAGCAGCTTCGATCGCGATTCCGGCCTGTCGCGCTTTTATATCCGGCGCTTCTTTCGCATCTATCCGCTCTACATCGCGGTCGTGACCGCGCAGACCTTCGTCCTCGGCGCGCTCGTTTCGGGCGGCGCGCTCGCCAATCTTCACTCGCTCTTGCGCTATTTCGTCGTCAACGCCGCTTTCGCGAATTTCCTCCAATACGATGTCGGCTCGCATGTCCTGCGCGGTCTCGTCAATCCCAGCCTCAATCCAAGCCTGTGGACCCTCAAGATCGAGTTCGCCTTCTATCTCATTCTGCCCGCGCTGTGGTGGGCGGTGCGCCGTTACGGCACGTCTGTCCTCGTCGCGATCTTCGTCCTCTCGGCCCTTTATTACGGCGTTCTCAACCATGCCGGAGAGTACCGGCTCGCCAAGCAACTCCCAGGTCAGCTTCAGTTCTTCGTGCTGGGAATGGCGGTCTATAAGTTTCGCGACCGCCTCGCAATCCCGCCTTGGCTCGGCCTCGTCGCGACCTTGGCCCTTGCCGCATTCTGCACGAGCTTGCTCGCAAGTCGCCCGCCGGTGATCTATCCGTTCACGGTCGGCAGCCTCGTCGCCGTCGCCGCGCTGGCCGCGCCGCGCCTCAGGCTCACGACCGACATCTCCTATGGCGTCTATCTGCTGCATGGGCCGATCATTCAATTGTCCCTGCTGTTCGGCCTCTACCAAGCCGGCAGGCTGGGGCTCGGCGCGACCGTCGCCGCAGTCTTGGTCTTGGCGGCGATCGTCGAGCGCGTGATCGAGCGGCCGGGCATCGCGGCCGGTCGCCGGCTGTCGCGGAAATTTGGGCCGCCCGCGGCGCCGCGTGTCACACCCGCAGCTTCGACCGCGACGGCGCGCGCGTTGGAGCCTGGATTCTCTTCCGCCGCCGCGGCGCCCGGCCTCACCGTCGTCGTGCTCAATGATTTCTGTCACGTGCAAGGTGGTGCGAGCAAGGTTGCAGTCGACGAGTCGCTCAGCCTGACCCGCTCGGGAACGAACGTGATTTTTCTCGGCGCGGTCGGCCCCGTCTGTGCGGAGCTTCGCCGTTCGGCTGTGGCGGTCGAGTGCCTTGGTCAAAGCGAGCTGCTCGATTTCGCGCGGCATCCCGGTGTTGCGCTTCAAGCCTTGTGGAATTTCAAGGCGGCGCGCCGCGCCCGCGCGATCCTCCAAGCGCTGCCGCGCGACAACACGATTGTCCATGTCCACGGCTATACCACGGCGCTGAGCACCAGCCCGGTGCGAATGGCGCGTCGGCTGGGGTTTCCGGTCGTGTGCACGCTCCATGATTTCTTCGCGGCCTGCCCCAACGGCGCGTTCTTCGATTATCTGGCCGAGAAACCATGCCTGCGGCGGCCGCTGTCCCGCCAATGCGTCGCCGCGCGTTGCGACAAGCGTCGCTATGCGCATAAGCTTTTCCGCGTCCTGCGCAGCTGGCTTCAGCGCCACGCCGGTCGTTTCCCCGACGCGATCGAGGACTACATCGCGCTCTCGAACCAATCGGGCGCGCTGTTGGCGCCTTACCTGCCGCGACAAGCGCGGCTCCATCATCTCCCGAACCTCGCCGATGTCGTGCCGCAGCCGTCGGTCGCGGCCGCGAAGAGCCGCGCGATCCTTTACATCGGCCGACTCGATATTGAAAAAGGCGTCCGGCTCCTCGCCGAGGTGAGTCATCGCTTGGGCATTGCAATCGTCTTCGTCGGCGACGGGCCGCTGCGCCCGGAGCTTGAAGCGATCCCAGGCGTATCCGTAACCGGGTGGCTGGGCCGCGACGAAGTCCGGCGCCACCTCGATCAGGCGCGCTGTCTCGTCTTTCCAAGCCTCTGGTACGAGACCTACGGTCTCACCGTCAGCGAGGCGGCCGCGCGCGGCATTCCCGCGATCGTCAGCGACATCTCCGCGGCGGCGGAGCGCGTCCGCGACGGCGTGACCGGCTGGCGTTTTCGCAGCGGCGATGCCGGCGATCTCGCGCGCTGCTTGAGGCTGATCGAGGACGACGCCGTGGTGGCGGCGGCCGGCGACGCGGCCTATCGCGCCTTCTGGAGCGACGCCGAAACGCCCGACGTGCACGCGAAAAAGCTCATGGGTATCTACGACATCACCCTGCGCAGAAGGACCGCGGCGTGCGCGGCGTGAACTGTCGTTTCATCTTCGGTCCGGCCGCGCAGTCGGCATCGACCCCATTGCAGAAAGAGCCATAACGCATGTTCGGTTATCTGTCGGTCGCACAATTATCGGCCGCGATCCGCGCCAAGCTGACCATCATCCCCGACGACATCGATCTCGTTGTCGGCATTCCGCGCAGCGGCATGATCCCGGCCTATCTGATCGGCCTGTTCCTGAACCGCCTCGTCATCGATCTCGAAACCTTTCTCAATGACGGGCCGGCGCCGGGTCATGGCGCGCGGCGCATCGGCGCGGAGGTCGCGAGCCCACTCGATGCCAGGCACGTGCTTCTCGTCGACGACAGCCTGGCCTCTGGGGCATCGATGAATGCCTGCATCGGCCGGGTCGCAGCGTCGCGTTTCGCCGGCCGGCTGACGAGCTGCGCCGTCGTCGTTGAGCCCGCGATGGCGGAGCGGGTCGATCTCCATTTCGTGCAGATGCCGCAGCCGCGCATCTTCGAATGGAATGCCTTCCACCATCCTTATATCGAGATGTCATGCTTCGATCTCGACGGTCTTCTTTGCGCCGATCCGACGCCGCAGGAGAACGATGACGGGCCGCGCTATCGCGCGTTTCTTCGCGCCACGCCGCCGCTTTTCAGGTCGACCCGTCGCATCGGGCATATCGTCTCCGCGCGGCTCGAGAAATATCGGCCCGAGACCGAAGCCTGGCTCGCCGCTCATGGCATCAGCTATGGCGCCCTCCATCTCATCGACCTGCCTAGCCGTGCCGAGCGCATGCGCCTGGGGGCGCATCACCGGCACAAGGCACGGGTGTTCCGCGAGAGCGGCAGCGTTCTCTTCTACGAGAGCGATCCGGACCAGGCGCAAGAGATCGCGCGCCTTGCGGGCAAGCCCGTCTTGTGCGTTGCCGACATGGATCTGCGCTTACCCGATGGCTTCCAGGTCAAAGCGCATATCAAGAACGCGAAATGGCATTTGCGCCGCCCCTTGGGTCGGTTCAAGGGGCAATTGCGCGAGAAGATGCGCGGCCTGGTGCGCTGCGTGCCGTGACCCTCGTCGATGCCTTGCGCACGGCCAAACGCACCGCTTTGCGCAACGCAAAGCGTGTCGGAAAGCCGTTCGGCTACAGTGAGGTCAATTGGCTGCGCGTGCGGCAGATAGAGCGCTGGCAGGAATTTCTCGGCCGGCAGGCCCCGCTCGGCGACGGGCTGGAAATCTCGCCGGGCTGGAACGAGATGTGGCGCCGCCTTCCTTGGCGCGTCTATGAGACGGTCGATTATCCCGATTTCGACATTTGCCGCGAGCGGCTCGATCGGCGCTTCCATATCGTCATCGCCGATCAAGTGCTGGAGCACGTCGCCGACCCGCGCGGCGCGGTCGCCAATATACGGGCGATGCTGCAGCCCGGCGGCTACGCGTTAATCGCGGCACCGTTTCTCTTTCGCGTCCACGCGAGGCCTCACGACTACTATCGCTGGACCGAGCTGGGCCTGAAGACGCTCTGTCGCGACGCCGGCTTCGACACCGCCGCGATCGCAGTCGAATCCTGGGGCAACAAGGCCTGCGTCAAGGCGCATCTCGGCGGTCCGGTGCGCGATTACGGCTTCGGCCGCGATTTGAGCAACGATCCGGAATATCCGGTCATGGTCTGGGCATTTGCGCGGAACCTATGATATCCCGGCTGGCTCCTCAGCCCATGGCGGCTTCGGCGCGCGTGTCTTGCAGGATCTCGGCGACCGCCTCGGGGCCGGCGGCGATGCGAAGATGAGGCAGGTCGCGTTCGAGCGTCGCCTGGTCGCGTGCCGTGCCGAACCAGACGACGGTCTCGCATAAGCTCATGAGCGGCAGATCGTCGCGATGATCGGTGAAGACGATCCGCGGCCGCTCGTGCCAGCCGAGGCCGGCAAGGAATTGCATCACGGCATCCCGCTTCTGCGCGCCGGCATTGCTCGGCTCGCTCGGCGCGCGCTGTCGCTTTGTCGCCAGCACATGTGCGAATCCCAAGGCGCGGCCCAAGCCCTCGGCATAATCCGCGACCGCTGCCGTCGCGAGCACGGTATCGATCGACCCGGTCGCGATCGCCGCGAGCGCCGGCGCCATTTCCGGGCGCACCGCGCGCAAGAGCTGGCCGATCAATAATTGTTCGGCGGCACCGCGATCGCCCGCCGTTGCCGCCTGCCAACGGTGCTGCAGGCGTCGCTTGAAATCCTCATGGCCGATCAAGCCGGTTTTGCGCAGGGCCAAGAGAAGAAGCGTCGCCGCGACGGCGCGCGTTCGCTGCGCGGGGCGGAGCTGCGCGAACGGCGCGCGCAGCATGAAGCGGACCCAGCAGGGAAAGCTGTTGACGGCGAGTATGGTGCCGTCGAGGTCGAAGATCAGGACGGGGTCGCGTTCAGCGCGTCGAGCGACCATGGGAAGCGGCATAATTGACCTTGATAGAGCGCATAATCCGGCTGAATGAGTGGCTCTTCCGTCGTCACGGTGATGACCGCGGAGCGCAGCAGGGTCGCGTGCGGCAGGCGCGCGCGGACGGTCTCGCAAACCTGCAGCAACGTGGCGCCGCTATCGACCGCGTCATCGACGACGAGCGCCAGGCTTTCGCCCGCGGACGCTCTCGCCCAAGCATCGAGCGTCGCGAGCTCGGCCTCGTCGAAGCGATGCGGAACGGCAGGCCGCGCCGGCGGCTTGCGCGTCAGCATCGCGTGCTCTATCACGCGGAGGCGATCGACGACCGGACGCGGCAGGTGCCCGATCACTTCGCTCACCACGGCGGCGCGAGCCTTGTGCGCGGTCGACGGCCGGCGGCAGGTCATGGCGATGACCGGCAGGTTCGATCTGTCTTCCCGCGCCATCGCCTCGGCGACGATCAGCCCGCCCGTCCTGATGCCAATGAGAAGATCGGGACGTCGGTCGCGCGCGACCAGCTCCATGAGCGCGCCACAAGCGTCGGCGAAGCCGCGCTTATCGAAGCTGATCACGCCCCTCGGACGCTTCATCGCAAGGCCGCCATGCGGCTTGCACGCAACGGCATGTCGATCCGCCCGCGCGTCTCGCAGACCAAGGCGCCCAGCGCGGCGCCAAGAAAGAGGGCTGCGGCTTGGTCTTCGAGCACGGAGAGCACCGTCCCATAGCCGAAGACGAAGGCGATAATCGCGACCGCGGTTGCAGCGCGCTCCTGCGATCCGGAAATCGGCCGGAACACGAGCCAGAGGATCGCGGTCAGGTAGAAGAGCGCGAAAACGCCGAAATAGGCGTAGAGGAGGATGAAGATATTGTCGGCCGGGTTGAAGCTGTCGATCGCATAAAGCCGCTGCGGTCCGCCGATGCCACCGAGGCCGACGCCGAAGAACAGCATTTGATGCCGCGTGATCCAGCGCCAGGCCTCGGGCCAAGTATAATCCATGCGCAGATAGAGCGATGCTGTGCTGAAGACGCCGCTGCCGTGCTCCATGTGTAGATCCATGATCAAAAACGGCAAACCGACGGCGGCGATCATGAAACCGGCGCAGCTAAGCCGAAGCCAGCGCAGGCGGTGCGCGGCCGGGAACAGCAAGATGGCGGCGATGGGCAGAAAGGCGACGAGCGCGCCCTTTTGCGTCGTGAGCAGAACGGCACCGACGGATACGAGCAGCAGCGCGGCGCGCCACAACCAACGCTGGATGCGCGCGAGCAGCACGATTGCAAGCGGCGGGACGAGGGCGGCGACCGAGATCGAACTGCGCGTGAAGCCGGCGACGCGGCGGGCGAATTCGTTTTGAACGTCCCAATTCTTCGACACGTCGACATTGAGGTCGCCGACCACGGTCTTGATCCCGGTCCAGGGAAAGGTCAGCACGAATTTGTCGAGCCCGATGCCGACCATCGTGATCAGCCAGACCGCCAACAGGAAGGCGAAGACGCGGTCGCCGGGGCGCAACAGCAACGAGGCGACGAAATAGCCGAAGAGCAGGTTGACCAGGACCTTCACGCCGTAGGCGACGCCGGCGACACTGCCGATCGTCCCCATCAAGACGAGTCCGTGAAAGGCGATCAGTGCCCCGAATAGCGCAAAAGCCGGGTGAAGGCGCAGGCGCATCGCCTGCGCCGCCACGAGCAGGGCGAGCGGGACGAGGATCAGCGCGTCGCGCAGGAGGATGAAATTGTCTTTTCCCGATAAATAAAGCCCATAGCGAATCGGTGCCTCGAGCGCGTAGATCCCGAGATAGACGAGGCTGGACAAGAGGAAGACCTTGCCCATCCGTGCGCTGTCGATGTTGCTGAGACCGTCGAGCGCCGCACTGACGGGCAGCGGCCGGCCTTGCACGGCACCACTACCCATGCGCCGCGGCCGCGCGCGATCGTTCGCGATCTCGGTTTGAGCCATGCACTATCACGATAGGAGGAGACCCGACGGCCGCAACCTTGCGCGCCGTGACCAATATGTGGCTCGGCTTCGCGATGGTCGGCTGCGCTGTGGAGGCGCCTGCCACAGTTTTGCCCAACTGGCATGGAGGCGTGGCGATGCGCCGGGAGGGCGTCGATTGGGGCGCGCCGCCCTTCCAGGTGGTTTGCGCCGACTGCGTCAACCTGTCTCGCCGGATAACCGGTTCTTAACCGGATTCGTTAAAAATCGAGGCAACGGCCCGCCTCCCGCGTGGCATCGCAGGAAGGGCGGGCGCGATGTCGCAGCGCGGCCCCGGCCGTTCACAGAAGGCATATCGAGATGAACCCGCCTGTCCCGATCGCGGTGCTTTCCTCCGCCCCGGTCATGGACGGGCGCCGCCGCGATCAAGCGCCGAGAGCGGACCGTCGACAGGCCGGGGACTGAGATGATGCGGTTAGCGGGCGGAAGCGCGACAGCCAGCGCGCGCACTTTCGAGATCCAAAGAAACGCGGGCGGCCGCTGGATGCTCGATACGGTCGCCGACGACAAGCAGATCGCGATCAACCTCGCCAATGCGCTGTTGCGCAGCGGCCGCGCGCCCACGGGCGTGCAGGTGGTCGCCGTGATGGAAACGGATGTCGGACGCTTCAAGGAAGTGCAGGTTTATCGCGCGACGCCGGAAGATCAGCTCGACCGCGATGCCGCCCCGCCGCGGCGCGTCGCTCGGCCGAGCGCGAAAATGCGGATCGATCGCACCCGTCACGAGATCGCGCGCGATGCGCGCTCACAGCCCAATCAGACGACTTCGCCGCAGCTGGCCGCCGCCGTCAAGGCGCGCGCGGCGGCCGTGCGGCGCACGCGCGTCGCGACTTTGACGTTGATCGGGGTTGCGATCGTCTGGTGCTCGATCTTCTATCTCTGGCGTCAGCCGCAAACGCCCTGGGCCTTTGATTCGTCCGCGGCGCAGCACGAAAGCGCCCAGCCCAACAGCTTCGAGTCGAAGTTCCGCAACATCTTTTCGCACTAGTGTCGGGGTTTCGAAGTTCGCACCGCCGCCGATATCGGCACCGGGCGAATTTCGGAATCGGGGCACGAGCCTCGGCGCGGCATCGCAGCGCGCATTAACGCTTTCGTAGCGATGATGCGCTGAGATTAACCACGTTCTCCGCCAGCTTCGGCACGGCAAGGGATGGTGATCATGGCTCGACGCTTGGGGAAACCGGTGCGCTCCTTCTTCGCCGCGGCGCTCTTTGCGGGCTTTGGCCTCGTCGCCGGCGCGCAGCCGGCGGCGGCGGATCCCGGCCTCTGGGTGGCGAAGGGCCCGCACGCCACGGTCTATCTCTTCGGCACGATTCATGTGCTGCGCAAGGGTCAGAGCTGGAAGTCGCCCGCCGTCGCCGCA
>JBJKPV010000124.1:0-8611 GCA_046706015.1 Allostellaceae bacterium
GCACCACCGCGCCGCGCTCCTTGAGACGGCGAATGAGATCGAGGCTCTTATATGCGGCGATGCCGCCCGAAATGATCAGCAGGATGCGCCGGCCGTGCAGCATCGGCTTTCGCCCTCGGGTTGGACCATCCCTCTATAGGCGTGGCCCCCCAATGGCGCAAGGCCGGCACGACGGTGTCAGCAAGCCTTAGAGCCGCCAACCCGTATGAATGGCGGCGATCCCGCCGGAGAGATTGCGCCAGCTCACTTGCTCGAAGCCCGCATCTTTCATCATCTCGGCCAGTTTCGCCTGAGGCGGAAAGCGGCGGATGCTCTCGACCAGATATTGATAGGCTTCCCGGTCCTTTGCCACGACCTCGCCCAAGCGCGGCAGCACCGAGAAAGAGTAGAGATCATAGGCGCGGCGCAGGAGCGGCGCCTCGACACGGCTGAATTCGAGACAGAGGAAGCGACCGCCCGGCTTCAAGACGCGGCACGCTTCGCCGAGCGCCGCGCGGATGCGCGTGACATTGCGCAGGCCGAAGGAGATGGTGCACGCATCGACGCTCTGGGATGCGAAGGGCAGGCTTTCCGCATCGCCCACGGCCCAACCGATCCCGCGCACGATGCCGGTGTCGATGCTGCGGTCGCGGCCGTGTCGCACCATGCTCTCATTGATGTCGCAGACGACGACCCGCGCGTCCTTGCCGGCGCGAGCGAGGAAGCGGCGCGCGATATCGCCGGTGCCGCCGGCCAGATCGAGCAGGAATTGTCCGGGCCGCGGCGCCAGCCGGTCGATGAGTTGCGCCTTCCAGAGGCGATGGATGCCGCCGCTCATGAGGTCGTTCATGATGTCGTAGCGCGCCGCGACGCTGTCGAAGACCCCGCGCACGAGCCGCGTCTTCTCGCTCTCGCTCACGCGCTGGAAGCCGAAATCGGTTGCCGCGTTGCTGGCAGTGCTTGTGTCTTCTCGTGCCATCCCTACAACATAGCGCCCTTATCAACCGCAAGCCAAATCGCGCCGCGAACAATGCCCGAACTTCCCGAGGTCGAAACTGTGGTGCGCGGACTGGAGCGCGCGCTCTTGGGCAAGCGCCTCATGCGGCTCGACCTCGCGCGACCCGATTTGCGCCGCGCGATCCCGGCCGACCTGGCGCGGCGCATCGAGGGACACCGCGTCGAGCGCTTCTCGCGCCGCGCCAAATACATCCTCATGCAGTTCGCGGGCGCGGGCGTGGTCATCGCCCATCTCGGCATGTCCGGCCGGCTCGTCATCACCGCGCCGGGTGCGGCGCTGCCGCGCGCCAAGCACGATCATGCGATTTTACACTTCGATGACGGCACCGAATTGCGCTTCAACGATGCGCGGCGCTTTGGTCTGCTCGATTTCGCCGAAACCGCGACGCTTGCCGAGCACGAGCGGTTCCGCGGACTCGGTCCGGAGCCGCTCGGAAATGATTTCAACGGTCCTGTCCTGGCGCAACGCTTGAAGGGCAAGAAGACCTCGATCAAGGCGGCGCTGCTCGATCAACGCGTGGTTGCGGGTCTCGGCAATATCTATGCCTGCGAGGCGCTCTACGGCGCCGGTCTCTCGCCGCGCCGCCTCGCTGGCACCGTGCAGGGCGAACGCGCCGAGCGGCTCGCGGCCGCGATCCGCGACGTGCTGACCCGGGCGATCACCGCGGGCGGCAGTTCGCTACGCGATTACGTTCAGGCCTCGGGCGAGCTCGGCTATTTTCAGTACCATTGGGCCGTCTATGGCAAAGAGGGCGAGCGCTGTCCGGGCTGCGACTGCCGCGCCGGCATCAAGCGCATCGTCCAAGGCGGCCGCTCGACTTTTTACTGTGCCAAGCGGCAGCGCTGAGGCCAGAGCATGAATCTCCTGGGATCGAAGCGCCTGCGCCGAGGGACTTTTGCGACGTGCGGGTTGCGCGCGGGCGGCCGCCCGTGCGCAACGCAGGCGTTTCCATCCCAGGAGATCATGCTCTAGTCTTGCCGCATGCGCGCATTTCTGGCCGTTTTCTCCCTGGTGATGTTGATGGTCGTCGCATCCGCGCGCGCCGAGGAGTTCGTCACCGGCACCGAAGACGTGCCGCTCATGCCCGGCCTCACCTTTATCACCGGGTCTGATCTCGTCTTCGACAAGCCCGAAGGCCGCATCGTCGAGGCGCAGGCGCGCGGCGCGGTCAGCCGGGCCAAGGTCCGCGCGTTCTATGTCTCGAGTTTGCCCCAGCTCGGTTGGAAAAAGCTCGGACGCGATCAGTGGCGTCGCGACGCCGAGCGCCTGAAGCTCGATTTCGATGGCAAAGACGGCCATCTCACGGTCAGTTTCACGCTGTCGCCGTAATGAAGGAGCATTAGCCCATGAATTATCAGAATATCCTCGTCGACACGCGCGGCGCGGTCGGCCTCATCACCTTTAATCGGCCACAGGCGCTCAACGCGTTGTGCGATGCGCTCGTGCGCGAGCTCGGCGCGGCGCTCGATGCGTTCGAGAAGGACGATGCGATCGGCGCGGTCGTCCTCACGGGCAGCGCGCGCGCTTTCGCCGCGGGCGCCGATATCAAGGAGATGGCGGGCAAAAGCTTCGTCGATTGCTACGTCGCCGACTTCATCACCGACGGGTGGGAGCGCATCACCTTCTGCCGGAAGCCGATCATCGCCGCGGTCGCGGGCTTCGCGCTCGGCGGCGGCTGCGAGATGGCGATGATGTGCGACACGATCATCGCCGGCGAAAGCGCCAAGTTCGGCCAGCCCGAGATCACGCTCGGGATCATCCCGGGCTCGGGCGGCACGCAGCGGTTGACGCGCGCGGTCGGTAAGGCCAAGGCGATGGAGATGGTGCTGAGCGGCCGCATGATGGACGCGGCCGAGGCCGAACGCAGCGGCCTCGTCAGCCGCATCGTCCCCGATGACAAGCTCGTCGACGAAGCGCTGAAGCTCGGCGTTCAGATTGCGTCGCTGTCGCGCCCCGCCGTGTTCGCGGCGAAAGAGGCCGTAAACCGCGCTTTCGAAACCACGCTGAGCGAAGGCGTGCGCTTCGAGCGCCGGCTCTTCCACGCGATGTTTGCGACCGAAGATCAAAAGGAAGGCATGGCGGCCTTTATCGCCAAGCGCAAACCGGCCTTTAAGAATCGCTGACTTGACTGCGGATCGCGCGCTCGGTATAAGCCGCGCTTCCCATTTCGTTCGACGGGTCGGCGATGGCCAATCATCCTTCCGCAGAAAAGCGTATTCGACAAACCGCGCGCCGCACGGAGGTCAACCGTGCGCGCATCAGCCGCATCCGAACTTTCGTCAAGAAAGTTGAGACGGCGATCGCTTCGGGCAACAAGGATGCTGCGAAGGAGGCTTTCGCCGAAGCCGCGCCGGAAATGCAGCGCGGCGTCGGCAAGGGCGTGCTGCATCAACGCACGGTCGCGCGCAAACTTTCACGGCTCTCCGCGCGAATCAAAGCGCTCTGATTCTTCAAGCGTGGCATCACTGCCACTGCGAAGAAAATCAGCGACATTTTTTTTTCAGAGATATTGCTATCCGCATTTCAGCTTAGGTAATGTTGTCGCTCGTCAGATGGCGCAGGCGTCGAACGATAACAGGGACGCGCCACGCACTGAGAGAGGCGGTTTTCAAACCAAGTATTTAGTGGCGCGTTAGTGCTGTTTACGCGAGCGTTGCACAGCAACTAGCAGCTACGGTTCGGGACGATGCGGCGGCGGGGGCGAACGAGCGCTTCGTTTCCGTCAAAGCGGGAGTGCACGCTTGGTGACCAGGTTTGCTTCTCGGGGGAGTTTTGGAATGGCGGATTCATTGGGGCCAGGCGACGATGTCCAGTCCCAATGGGCGCGCATTCGGGCAAAGCTGAGACGGGAATTCGGCGACGCCGCCTATCGCAGCTGGCTGCGAAACATGACATTGCAGGGGATCGACGCAGGGCGCGTCAAAGTGACGGTGCCGACGAGGTTTTTGCGTGATTGGGTCGCCGCGCATTATGCCGACCGGCTTCGCGCCTTGTGGAATGCCGAGAATGCGGGCGTCACGGCAGTCGATTTCCTCGTGGCGGGCGGCGGCGCGCCTTCCGTCGACGGTGTCAATGGCGTTGAAATGCCGGTCTCCGATGTCGTGACCGAAGCCGGCGACGAGAAGGATATCGGCGCGCCGCTCGATCCGCGCTTCACCTTCGAGAATTTCATCGTCGGCAAGCCCAACGAGCTTGCCCATGCCGCGGCGCGGCGCGTCGCCGAGGCGCAAGTCGGTCCCAACCGCTCCGTGCCGTTCAATCCGCTCTGTCTCTATGGCGGCGTCGGCCTCGGCAAGACGCATTTGATGCACGCGATCGCCTGGTACATCCGGACTCACGATCCGAAGCGGAAGATCATCTACCTCTCCGCCGAGAAATTCATGTATCAGTTCATCCGCGCGTTGCGATTCAAGGACACGATGGCCTTCAAGGAGCAGTTTCGCTCGGTCGACGTGCTCATGATCGACGATGTTCAGTTCATTTCCGGCAAGGACACGACGCAGGAAGAGTTCTTCCACACCTTCAACACCCTGGTCGATCAGAACCGGCAGATCGTCATTTCCGCCGATAAATCGCCCACCGATCTCGAAGGCATGGAAGAGCGCCTGCGCTCGCGCCTCGGATGGGGTCTCGTCGCCGACATCCATCCCACGACCTACGAGCTGCGGCTCGGCATCCTCCAGGCCAAGGCGGAACGCAGCAAGGCCGCGGTGCCGCCGAAAGTCCTCGAATTTCTTGCCCACCGCATCACCTCGAATGTCCGCGAGCTCGAGGGCGCGCTGACGCGGATCTATGCCCACGCGCAATTCGTCGGCCGCGAGCTGACGCTCGAGACCTCGCAGGAGGTGCTGCACGATCTGCTGCGCGCCAATGACCGCCGTGTCACGATCGACGAGATCCAGAAGCGCGTCGCCGAGCACTACAACATCCGCCTCGCCGACATGCATTCCGCGCGCCGCGCTCGGGCCGTCGCGCGGCCGCGGCAGGTGGCGATGTATCTCTGCAAGCAGTTGACGCCGCGCTCCTTGCCGGAGATCGGCCGCAAATTCGGCGGCCGCGACCACACCACGGTGATGCATGCGGTGCGCAAGATCGAGGAGCTGCGCGCCTCCGATCGCGCCATGGCCGAGGATATCGAGCTGCTGCGCCGGATTCTCGAGAGCTGAGGCGGCGCTCCTGCCGCGGCGACCGCCGGTCGAGACCCGCGCCCGGCGCCGTCCGACGGGCCGGCGCGAGGCCCCCCAACCCCCCGATAAGCCGCTAAAACCGCTACTTTCGACGCCCTTGCGGCACCGGCCCGACGGTATACGGGCGGGGTGGGCTGTGCTATGATTTCCACCCGTTCGACCCGGTCTTTCACGGCCGGGCCGGGCGGGGTTTCCCGGTTTCTCGGGGCACAGATTTCCGCCTCCAACCAGCGTGAACCCGCCAGCCATGAAGCTCACCATCGAACGCGCCGCCCTGCTCCGGGCCTTGGGCCATGTGCAGAGCGTTGTCGAGCGGCGCAACACGATCCCGATCCTGTCGAACGTTATGCTCAAGGCCGAGGGGGCGAAGCTCGCGCTGTCGGCGACCGATATGGATCTCGAGATGGTGTCCTCGCTCGCCGCCCAGGGCGCGCAAGCCGGCGCCACCACCGTCCCGGCGCATACGCTCTACGACATCATCCGCAAGCTGCGCGAAGGCGCCCAGATCGAGCTCGAGACCACCGGCGAGAAGGGGCTGATGACGCTGCGCTCGGGGCGCTCGACCTTTACCCTCTCCTGCCTGCCGCCCGAGGACTACCCGCTCATGGCGGGCGGCGAGCTCGCCTATAATTTCCTGCTGCCGGCGGCCGATCTGAAGCGGCTCATCGACCGCACCCGGTTTGCGATCTCGACCGAGGAGACACGCTATTACCTGAACGGCATCTATCTCCATGCCGCCAAGGCCGATCAGGTCAACATGCTGCGCGCGGTCGCCACCGACGGCCATCGCCTCGCGCGGATGGAAATCCCCCTGCCCGAGGGCGCTGCCGGCATACCGGGCGTCATCGTGCCGCGCAAGACCGTGACCGAGCTCAGGAAGCTGCTCGACGAGATGGATCAGGACGTCTCGATCGCGCTCTCCGATACGAAGATCCGCTTCACCTTCGGCGATACGGTGCTGACCTCGAAGCTGATCGACGGCACTTTCCCCGATTACGACCGGGTCATTCCACTGAACAACGACCGGATCCTCGAGGTCGATTGCAAGCTCTTCGCCGAAGCGGTCGATCGCGTCTCGACGATTTCGACGGAAAAGAGCCGGGCGGTGAAGCTCGCGATCGAGCGCGGCAGCGTGACGTTGTCCGCCACCAGCCCGGAGAACGGCACGGCGACCGAAGAGCTCGAAGTCCGCTACAGCGCTCAGCCGCTCGAGATCGGCTTCAATTCGCGCTACCTGCTCGACATCACCGAGCAGATCGAGGGCGAGGGCGCGCGCTTCGCCATGGCTGATGCCGCCTCGCCGACCGTGGTGCGCGACAGCGCCGATAGCAGCGCGCTCTATGTTCTGATGCCGATGCGGGTCTGAGGCCGCCAGTATTGAGGGCGATGACCAACGCGGTCGCAGAACTCGAGACCCACGCCGCCGTCGCGGCGGGGCCCAGCGTCCTTCGATTGACTCTCACCGATTTCCGCTCCTACGCCGCGGCCACGATCGAGGCCGGGCCGGCGCCGGTGGTGCTGACCGGGCCGAACGGCGCCGGCAAGACCAATATTCTCGAAGCCATTTCCTTTCTGGCGCCGGGCCGCGGCCTGCGGCGTGCCAAGCTGCGCGAGATCGACCGGCTCGGTGCGTCCGGACCTTGGGCGCTCTCTTTTCACCTCGCGCTGCCCGATGGCACGGTCCAGATCGGCACCGGCCGCGATGCCGCGAGCGAGAGCGGCGAGCGACGGCTCGTGCGGATCGACGGCGCTCCGGCCAAAAGCCAATCCGCGCTCGCGCATCTGTCGAGCCTCGTCTGGCTGACGCCGCAAATGGACCGGCTCTTCGCCGAAGGAGCGAGCGCGCGCCGGCGCTTTCTCGATCGGCTGGTCCTGGGCTTCGATCCCGAGCACGGCTCTCGGCTCTCGGCTTATGAGCGCGCCATGCGCGAGCGGTTGACGCTGTTGCGCGACGGCGTCGCCGATCGCTCGTGGCTCAACGCGCTCGAAGAGGAAATGGCGGCTCATGGCATCGCCATCGCCGCGGCGCGCGGCCAGACCGTCGCGCGGCTCGACGCCGCTTGTGCGGCCGCGACCGGGCCCTTTCCCAAAGCGGCGCTCGCGCTCGAGGGCGAGGTCGATCTCTGGCTCCGTGACGGACCCGCGCTTGCGGCCGAGGACGCGTTTCGCGACCGGCTGCGCGCCCAGCGTCGCGCCGATGGCGAGAGCGGCACCACCTTGGCCGGGCCGCAGCGCTCGAACCTTGTCGTCCATCATCGCGACAGCGGGATGGCGGCGGCGCTGTGCTCGACCGGCGAGCAGAAGGCGCTGTTGCTCGCGATCCTCCTGGCGCAGGCCCGCCTCCTCGCCCTTCACCGCGAGGCGGTGCCGATCATGCTGCTGGACGAAGTCGCGGCCCATCTCGATGCCGAGCGCCGCGCCGCGCTCTACGCCGAAATCCTCGAGCTGGGGGCGCAAGCCTGGCTCACCGGCACCGATCCCGCCTTGTTCGACGGGCTGCGCGGGACGGCGCAATTCTTCGCCGTCGCCGATGCCCGCCTTTCACCAATGGACCCGAAACGATGAGTGAACCTGCCGTTCCCGGCACTCCGCAAAGCGAAGCTTACGATGCGCAATCGATCAAGGTCTTGCGCGGGCTCGACGCCGTGCGCAAGCGCCCCGGCATGTATATCGGCGACACCGATGACGGCTCGGGCCTTCATCACATGGTCTATGAGGTGGTCGACAATTCGATCGACGAGGCCTTGGCCGGCTATTGCGATACCGTCACCGTGACGCTCAACGCCGACGGTTCGGTGACGGTGGCCGATAACGGCCGCGGCATCCCGGTCGACATCCATAAGGAAGAAGGCGTGTCGGCCGCCGAGGTCATCATGACTCAGCTCCATGCCGGCGGGAAATTCGACCAGAATTCCTACAAAGTATCGGGCGGGCTCCACGGCGTCGGCGTTTCGGTCGTGAACGCGCTCTCATCCGTGCTCGAATTGCGCATCTGGCGCGGCGGGCACGCGCATTTCATGCGCTTCAAGGACGGCGATCCCGAGGCGCCCTTGGCGGAGGTCGGTCCGAGCAGCGACCGCACCGGCACGGAAATCACCTTCTGGCCGAGCACCAAGACCTTTACCAAGATCGAGTTCGACTATGCGACGCTCGAGCACCGCTTGCGCGAATTGGCTTTTCTCAATTCAGGCGTGACGCTCGAATTGACCGATGCGCGCGGCGTCGAGCCGAAATCGGTCAAGCTTCATTACGAGGGCGGTCTCGTCGCCTTCGTCGAATATCTCGACCGCTCGAAGCAGGCGCTGCACGGCGCACCCTTGTCGATGAGCGCCGAGCGCGACGGCATCACCGTCGAAGTCGCGATGGAATGGACCGATTCCTATCACGAGACGATGCTGTGCTTCACCAACAACATCCCGCAGCGCGA
>JBJKPV010000125.1:0-19929 GCA_046706015.1 Allostellaceae bacterium
TGCCAAGCCGCCATCGATGACGATGCGGATGCCTTCGATGGTGAGGCTGGTCTCGGCGATCGAGGTTGCGAGCACGATTTTGCGCCGGCCCGGCGGCGCGGGCGCAATCGCCGCGTCCTGGGCCCCAGGCGGCAGATCGCCGTAGAGCGGCGCGATCAGAATGTTCGGATCGAGATCGTCGAGGAGACGCGCAACGCGACGAATCTCCGCGCCCCCCGGCAGAAAGACCAGGATACTGCCGTCTTCCTCCGCGAGCGCGCGCTGGATCGCCGCGGCGACGGCGCGCTCGAAGCGGTCGGGCGCGGGGCGGTCGAGATAGCGCAAGGTCACTGGAAAGCTGCGTCCGGCGCTGGCGATACGGGGCGCTGCGACGAGCGCGGCGACGCGCTCGCCATCGAGCGTGGCCGACATCACAAGCAGGCGCAGCTCCTCGCGCAAATAGCGGCGCGTTTCGAGGACCAGCGCGAGGCCGAGATCGGCATCAAGGCTGCGCTCGTGATATTCGTCGAAGATCACGATGCCGACGCCCTCGAGCGCGGCGTCGCTTTGCAGCATGCGCGGCAAAATGCCTTCGGTCACGACCTCGATCCGGGTCTTGGGGCCGATGCGCGTCTCGAGCCGGGTGCGAAATCCGACCGTCTCGCCGACCTCCTCGCCAATCATCTGCGCCATGCGGCGCGCGGCGGCGCGCGCGGCGAGGCGGCGCGGCTCGAGCATCACGATCTTCTCCCGCCCCAGCCAGGGCGCATCGAGAAGCGCGAGCGGGACGAGCGTGGTCTTGCCCGCCCCAGGCGGCGCTTCGAGCACGGCCGCGCCGCTTTGATCGAGGGCGGAAAGAAGTTCGGGCAAAGCCGCGCCGATCGGCAGACGGGCGATCCAAGGGTCGAGGCGGGACGCGGGCATGGCGGGCGATGCTATCGCGCGAAGGTGAGCGAGGCCACGCTTGATGCCGTCGCCAAGCCCGGCCTATGCTTTTCGGCGCAGGCATCGGATGGAGGCGGCGATGTCGGTGTGGCGCGTCTCGGCGGCGATCTTTGCCGCGTTGTGGCTCGGGACGGCAAGCGTCTCCGCGGCGCAGTCTGTCGATGTCGCGCTGGTGTTGGCGGCCGACGTCTCGCGCAGCATCACCTCCGACGAGTTTCAGCTCCAGCGCCAAGGCTATGCGAACGCCATCGCCAGCCCCGACGTGGTGAAGGCGATCCAGGCCGGCTCGCATGGCGCGATCGCGCTGACCTTCGTCGAATGGGCCGGCCAAACCGAGCAGCAGGTCGTGGTCGACTGGCGGATCATCAACAGCGACGCATCGGCGAAGAGTTTCGTCTCGACTTTGCTGGCGGCACCGCGCGCGTTTTACGGACGAACCTCGATCAGCGCCGCGCTCGATTTCGCGATGGCGCGTTTGAAGGCGAGCGGCGTCAAAGCCGACCGCCAGGTCATCGATGTTTCCGGCGACGGTACGAACAACGCGGGCAGGCCTCTGGAGGATGCGCGTGCCGCGGCGCTCGCCGTCGGCGTCACCATCAACGGCCTCGCAATCATCAATGATCGCGGCGCGCTCTATGGCGGATTTTCCGGCCATACACGGCCGCCCGGCGGGCTGCCGAATTGGTATCGTCAGAACGTGACCGGCGGGCCGGGCGCGTTCCTGCTCGTCGTCAACGATTTCGAGGATTTCGGCGAGGCGATGAAGCGAAAGCTGCTGAACGAAATCGCGGCGGTCCCGACCGGCCGGGTCCTGGCCTTCAAAATCCGGTCGCAAAGCGTGCCATGATCAGGATCATTGTCACCTGCATCAGCCCCTGGATCGCGGTCGTGCGCACGTAGATCCGCATTCGGCGCGCGACCAGGTCGAGATCCGGCTCGTCCTTGGCGATCTCGAAGCAGACGCGGACATTGTTGGGCAGCATGATCGCGAAACCCTGAAGGGTGAGGATCGCCAGCACGGCGAGCGCGGCGATGACCCAGGCTTCATCCGGATAGGATAGATCGTAAAATCCCGTGCGCGAGGCCAGCACGGTTCCGGCCCAGCCGGTGATGGTGGCAAGCGTCGGCATCAGGAACAGCATGCGTGGCATGAGCTTCGTCACCACCGCGCGGCGCGCCTCCAGATCGAGGCGCTGCTGGATCGGCCCGAGAACAAAGCCCATGAACAGATCGATGCCGGTCCAGAGCACGCCGGCCATCACATGGACGAAATTGAGTAGCCACAGACTGTCGCTCGCGAACACGAGAAACATCCCGCCGAGCGCGGCGGCGACCCACCACAGATTGCCCCAGCGGATGACCGGTTGGCCGGTCGCGGCGCCGGCTACGATCGCCATGTTTCCGACCCCCGGATCCGATTGATGGCGTCCCTCCCGGCGCTCATACTGCGCGCCCGATGAAATACATCGCGATCCTCGTCGCTATCGCCGCGGCTTTCGCGCTCTCGCAGCTGCTCTTCGAATTCTAGGACTGGATCCGAACCCAGAGTTGTGTTTCCGCGGGCGGGCGGAATTGCGACGGCGGCCCGGTGCGGCTCTATCACTGATCGGCCCTTCGAGCCGGCCGCGCTCAGCCGCTCAAGGAAATGCCGATGAGGTGGCCAAGCCCGTAGGTGACGCCGGCGGCGGCCAAGCCGATCGCCACTTGCCGCAAGCCCGAGAATACCATTCCGCGTCCGGTGAAGAGCGTCGTGCCGGCGCCGATCAGGTACATGACCACCGCGCTGAGTGCGAGGCTCGTCGCCACGGCCGTTGCGCCGCGCAGGAAGAAGAAGGGCAGCACCGGAAAGATCGCGCCGACCGCGAAGAGCAAGAAAGAGGTGCCCGCCGCCACCCAGGCGGAGCCGCCGAGATCATCGGGGTTGATGCCGAGCTCCTCGCGCGCAAGCGTATCGAGCGCGGTCGTCGGATCGGAAATGATCCGCTCCGCCAGCGCGCTCGCCTGCTCCTTCGGCAATCCTTTCGCCTCGTAGATGAGGATGAGCTCTTGCTTCTCCTCGATCGGGCTTTCATGCAGCTCGTCGGCCTCGGTGGCGATCTGGGTGTGATAGAGCTCGCGCGCGCTCGTGACCGAGAGCCACTCGCCCTTGGCCATCGAGCAGGCGCCGGCGAGCAGCCCGGCAAGGCCCGTGACGAGCACCGTGTGCTCGGAAAAGGCGGCGCCGGCGACGCCGGTGACGAGGCTCAGTTTGGAGACGAGCCCGTCATTGGCGCCGAGCACGGCGGCGCGGAGCGCGTTGCCGCCGGTGCGGTGACGGCCTTCGAGCCGCGCGAGGGTTCCGCCGGCGACGCCGCCGACGAGCGGCTGCGCTGCCGCCTCGATGATGCGCGCATGCGAGCGCTCCACCCCCGGCAGACCGGCGGAAATCGCTTCCGGCTGGGCGTCGTATTCGTGGCTGCCCGTGCGCTCGAAACTGTTGATGAGCGGCAACAAGATGCCGGTTCCGAAACGACGCGCGAGCCAGATCAGCAGGCGCGTGCGCAGGCCGACGCGGCGCGCGCCGCCGCTTGCGCCGAGCCGGGCGAGCCGGCTGTGCCAGAATTCGGCGTGGGCCTCCTCGACCGCGGCAAGGCGACCGTAGACCTCCTTCAGCTGCGGGCTGGGCTCGGCCTCCGCCATGGTGCGATAGAGCGCGGCGCTGTCGACCTCGCCCTGAAGGTTGTTGCGGTAGCGCTCGATGTCGCGAGAGCGCGTCGCCCGATCCCCTTCGGCCATGCAACTCTCCTCATCGCCTCTCGCCCCGATCATAGCATGTCGCAACGCCGAGGTCGGCGGGCTATGATCGCGCCTCGGCCGGGGCCCAGTGCGCCCGTCTCTTGCCCGGCCGGAGGAGGCCTGGAGATGAGCGACAAGCCCGACACGAAAATCATCAAATCGGACGCCGAATGGCAGAAGCAGCTGACACCGGATGCGTTCCGCATCGCGCGCAAGAAAGGCACCGAGCGTGCCTTTACCGGCGCCTATTGGAACGAGCATCGGCCGGGCACTTATGTCTGCGTCTGCTGCGGCCAGGAATTGTTCTCATCCGCGACCAAATATGATTCGGGCTCTGGCTGGCCGAGCTTCACCCAGCCGGTCGCAGCAGAGAAAGTCGCCACCGAAACCGATCGCAGCCTCTTCATGGAGCGCACCGAGGTTCTGTGCAGCAAATGCGAGGCGCATCTGGGGCATGTCTTTCCCGACGGCCCGCGGCCGACCGGGCTGCGTTATTGCATCAACTCGGCCTCGCTCGTCCTGAAGCCGGAAGACGAGAAGAGCTGAGGCGGCGCACTCAGGGCGTCGTTGGCGGCGGGCGGCGGTGCCGCGTCGCCTGCTCATAGGCATAGGCGAGCCGCAGCATCTCCGCATCCGCGTAGGGGCGGCCGAGAAAGGTGATGCCGGCCGGCAGCGCGTCCGCGGTGAAGCCCGCCGGAACGACGACCGAGGGAACGGTGGCGAGGAAGGTGTTGACGTGCGGCGCGCCTTTCTGGTCGGTATAGGGTGGGTTGACGCCGTCTTCGATCTTCGTCGGTTGATGCTCGACCGCCTTGTGCACGATCGCATCGAGCCGATGGTCGGCCATGACCTTCAGCATGTTGGTCATCAGCGTGTCGCGCGCCTTGAGCGAGGCGTAATATTTTTCCTCTGAGCCTGTTCTCAGCCAGCGGTCGCGCGTCGGCTTCAGCAGTTTCTCGAAGAGCGGCGAGGCGATCGCTGCCGCGCGCGAGGCGAAAGGCGGGTTGGCGCCGCCCGCGAAATAGCGCTTGAAGGACTCATCGCCCTCGGCGGCGCTGAAGGAGCGCTGCACGAGCAGAAAATTCAAATCGGGGATGACGACCGGATCGACGATCTCCGCCCCGGCGCGGCGCAAATCCTCGACTGCCCGGTCGAAGACCGCAGTGACTTTCGCGAAATCCTCCGAATTTGGCTCCGAGCGGAAACCCATGGGCTCGCGGAGGATGCCGATCCGCGCGCCTTTGAGCGCGTTGGCGTCGAGCAGGCCCGCGTAGCTCGCCGTGGTGTGGCCAACGCCATGCGCGGTGGCGGGATCGTCGGGGTCATAGCCGACCATCACGTCGAGAAGCGCCGCGAGATCGGCCACGCTGCGCGCCATCGGCCCAAGCGACCCATTCATCGCCGGCCAGCCGCCATAGACGCCGCTGCGGCTGACGAGGCCGATGCTCGGGCGCATGCCGGCGATGCCGTTCCAGATCGAGGGCCGGCGGATCGAGGCAAAGCCTTCCTGACCGATGGCGACGGTGCAGAAATTAGCCGAGACGCTGGCGGCCGATCCGCCCGACGAGCCGCCGACGGTGCGGGTGACGTCATAAGGATTGCGCGTCGAACCGAAGAGCGAGCCATGCGTGTCGCCAGCGCCGAGCTCGCCCAAGGTGGCCTTGCCGAGCATGATCGCGCCGGCCTGGCGCAGCCTGGCGGCGACAAAACAATCGCGACCGGGCCGATAGTCCTTGAAGAGGATGGAGCCCAAGGTGGTCGGCATTTCCCGGACATCGGCCTGATCCTTGAAGATCACCGGGATCCCATGCAGCGGCCCGACCGGGCCGGAGGCGGTAAAAGCCGCATCGAGCCGGTCGGCTTCCGTCAAGGCGTTGGGATTGAGCGAGATCAGCGCGTTGATCGCGGGCCCGCGTTTGTCATAAGCCTCGATCCGGCCGAGATAGGTCTCGGTCAAGCGGCGCGCGCTCAGCGTCTTCGAGCGGTAGGCCTCGTGAATTTGCGCGATCGTTGCCTCGATGGGATCGAATGCGCTCGAACTGCTCACGCCTGCTCTCCTTTCCAGCAATGAAACGGCGGGCGGCGCGGTTGATCTGGTCGCTACGCGCCGCGCTAAGGAAAGCCGCAAAAGGCGTGCCATCAACACGCGACGCTACGGCATGGCCGAGGCGTCAGGAGCGCAGCATCTCGACCTGTCGCCAGCCTGCCTCGGCAATCGCGCGCGCGCGCCGGCCGGAATCGAGCGCGCGCAGGCTCGCCGCCGTGCCTTCGCGTACCCGTCCCATGATGCCCTGGAGGATCGCGGCCAAGCGGAACATATTGAACGCGATGTAGAAATCCCAATGAGGCAGGGATGGACGCCCGGTCCGCTGGCAATAGAGCGCGCAACCCTCGGCTTCTGACGGGATTCCCAGCGCGGCGAGGTCGTAGCCGGCGAGGCCGCGATAGGCGTCGGGGCCCAGCCGCCACGGCATCATGTGATAGGCGAAATCGGCAAGCGGATTACCGAGCGTCGACAACTCCCAATCGAGTACGGCGACGACCCGCGGCTCGGTCGGGTGGAACACCATATTGTCGATGCGGAAATCGCCATGGATGATCGAGGTCTCCTCCTCGCGTGGCGCGTTCGCCGGCAGCCACTCGATCAGGCGGTCCATCGCCTCGATCCGCTCGGTCTCCGAGGCTCGGTATTGGCGGGTCCAGCGATCGATCTGGCGCATCGCGTAATTCCCCGGTCGGCCGTAATCGCCGAGTCCCAAGGCCACGTAATCGAGTCCGTGGAGCCGGGCGATCGTTTCATTCATCGCCTCATAGATCGGCCGGCGCTCGGCGTGGCCGAGCTCTGGCAAGGTCGGATCCCAGAACACCCGGCCCTCGACATAGCTCATGATGTAAAAGGCGGTTCCGATCACCGTCTCGTCCAGGCACAGCGCATAGCTGCGCGGAACCGGGAACCCTGCCCGGCCCAACGCCGTTATCACGCGGTATTCGCGATCGACGGCATGTGCGGAGGGCAACAGCTTGCCAGGCGGCTTGCGCCGCAACACATAAGGCGTGCCGCCGGCGGTGATGCGATAGGTCGGATTCGACTGGCCGCCCTTGAACTGCTCGACCGCGATCGGCCCGCACGCCTCCGGCACATGCTCGCGCAGCCATGCCTCGAGCCGCCCCGGATCGAAGCGGTGCTGCTCGCGCACCGGCATGGTGCCGGTGAAGTCTTGCGCCGCGGTCATCGCGACCCTGGATCTTCGGCGAGGATCATCTTGTCATGCTCCATCGCAGCGCCCACTTGACGGACATAAAACTTACTTTTGCCATTTTTTTAGGCAAGGATTCTTCGAGAGAACGTGTTCGAATAGATATCGTGAGCTTCGCAGGTGAAAGTATCCGCTTTGACTGCGGGCGGCCGAACCCAGGAAAAACCGCACGGCGCCGGGGCTTTTTGCGCGGTTTGAGACCTCTTGTCGCACCCGGCCGCAGTTCCGATTTCAGGACTAGGCGCCTCTCCGAAGAAAAGCGACTCGGCGCGAAAGCGGGCGTTTCTGGGCCCCGGTCGGCGGGAGTGCGTTCGAACACCGCAATCGGGTGCTGTCTATGGTTAATACGTCATAAACCATTTGGACTGAAGATTAGCAAGTACCCGGTCATGGCCTTGAATTTGCACATCCGTCGAGCGGAGGTGGAGCATGAATAACCAGGACGGCGTATTCGGTCTCTTTGCCAAGCAGTACGACACGCAAAAAGAGGCCGAGATGTCCTTGGAGGATTATCTCAAGGCCTGCGCGCGCGAGCCCATGGCATACGCCAGCGCCGCCGAGAGAATGCTCGCCGCCATCGGCGAATCCGAGATGGTCGATACCAGCATCGATCCGCGCCTCGGCCGCATCTTCATGAACCGGACGATCCGGGTCTATCCCTCCTTCATCGATTTCTACGGGATGGAAGAGACGATCGAGCGCATCGTCGGTTATTTCCGGCACGCGGCGCAGGGCCTCGAAGAGCGCAAGCAGGTGCTTTATCTCCTCGGACCGGTCGGCGGCGGCAAATCCTCGCTCGCCGAGCGCCTCAAGGCGCTGATGGAGAAGATGCCGATCTACGTCTTGAAGGCGGGCAAGGAGATGAGCCCGATCTTCGAGAGCCCCTTGGGCCTGTTCGACCCGGCGACGATGGGCGACATGCTCGAGAAGCAGTACAAGATTCCGAAGCGTCGCCTCACTGGCCTGGTCAGCCCCTGGGCGCTGAAGCGCCTCGACGAATTCGGCGGCGACATCTCGAAATTCACGGTGGTGCGCGTCCATCCGTCGCGGCTGCGGCAAATCGCCATCGCCAAGACCGAGCCGGGCGACGAGAACAACCAGGACATCTCCTCGCTGGTCGGCAAGGTCGATATCCGGCGGCTCGAATTCTTCTCGCAGAACGACGCCGACGCCTATTCCTATTCGGGCGGCCTCAACCGCACGACGCAGGGCATCCTCGAATTCGTCGAGATGTTCAAGGCGCCGATCAAGATGCTGCATCCTCTGCTGACCGCGACGCAGGAGAGCAACTACATCGGCTCCGAGAATATCGGCGCCATCCCGTTCCAGGGCATCATTCTCGCCCATTCGAACGAGGCGGAATGGCAGGGCTTTAAGAA
Source organism: Allostellaceae bacterium (assembly GCA_046706015.1). GTDB lineage: Bacteria > Pseudomonadota > Alphaproteobacteria > ATCC43930 > CGMCC-115725 > CAIKMD01. Next base: position 8,336 of record JBJKPV010000125.1, read on the forward strand.
CAATCGCAACAACGAAGCCTTCATCGACCGCATATGCGTGATAAAGGTGCCTTACTGCCTGCGCTCGACCGAGGAAATGCATATCTACGAGAAGCTCCTCGCCAACAGCGAGCTCTCCGACAGCGCTTGCGCGCCGGGCACGCTCGACATGCTGGCGCGGTTCTGCGTGCTCTCCCGGCTGAAGCCGCACGAGAACTCGAATCTCTATTCGAAGATGCGCTCTTATGACGGCGAGAGCCTCAAGGACACCGATCCGCGCGCGCGCACGGTCCAGGAATACCGCGATGCCGCCGGCGTCGACGAAGGCATGAACGGCCTTTCCACGCGCTTTGCGTTCAAGGTGCTCTCCAGCACCTTCAACTACGACACGCAGGAGGTCTCGGCCGATCCCGTCCACCTCATGTACATCCTCGAACAGTCGATCCGGCGCGAGCAATTCCCCGAGGAGCAGGAGAAGAAGCTGCTCGCCTTCATCAAGGCCGAGCTCGCGCCGCGCTATGCCGAATTCATCGGCAACGAGATTCAGAAAGCCTATCTTGAGTCCTACGGCGACTACGGGCAGAATCTGTTCGATCGCTACGTCGCCTATGCGGATGCGTGGATCGAGGACCAGGATTACAAGGACCCGGATACTGGGCAGCTCATGGACCGCGAGCTTTTGAACCAGGAGCTCTCGAAGATCGAGAAGCCGGCGGGGATCGCCAATCCGAAGGATTTCCGCAACGAGGTCGTGAAGTTCGCGTTGCGCGCGCGCGCGGCGAACAAGGGCAAGAACCCGGCTTGGACTTCCTACGAGAAGCTGCGCGAAGTGATCGAAAAGCGTATGTTCAGCCAGGTCGAGGATCTGCTGCCGGTGATCAGCTTCGGCACCAAGAAGGATAGCGATACCGAGAAGAAGCACAATGACTTCCTCGAGCGCATGACGTCGCGCGGCTACACGCCACGCCAGGTTCGCCGTCTCGTCGAATGGTATATGCGGGTCAACAAAGCCGGCTAGGCAGCGGGGAAGGAGCGTTTAGCGCGCGATGAACATCATCGATCGCCGGCCTAATCCCAAAGGCAAGAGTCTGGCCAACCGGCAACGCTTCATCGAGCGCGCCAAACACGAGGTCAAGGACGCGATCGCCGACGCGCTGAAGCGCCGCAAGCTCGGCGAAGGCGATGGCGGTGAGAAGGTCTCGATTCCCACCGGCGGCATTTCCGAACCGGTCCTGCACAATGCGAGTCGCGGGGGCAAGCGCGAATATGTCGTGCCGGGCAATAAGAAATTCGTCGCCGGCGACCATATCGAGCGGCCGCAATCGGGCGGTGGCGGCGGCGGGCGCGGCCAGGCCAGCGCCGAGGACAGCGGCGAGCAGGACGCGTTCGAGTTCATGCTTTCGAAGGAGGAGTTTCTCGATCTCCTTTTCGAGGATCTTGAACTCCCCAACTTGGTCAAGACGCGCCTCAAGAACAGCGAGGCGACGGAGCTGACCCGCGCGGGCTATTCGATCGACGGCACGCCGGCCAATTTCAATATCCGGCGCACCATGCGTAACAGCCTGGCGCGGCGCATCTCGCTCAACCGGCCGAGCCCATCCGATCTCGAGGCGATGGAGCGGCAGGTGAAGGCGGCCGAGGCGGCCGACGATGCCGAGGGCGCGGCGCAGGCGCGCCTCGATCTCGAAGCCGCGCGACAGCGCGCGCGGCGCTTTGCTTATATCGATCCGGTCGATGTGCGCTACAACCGCTTCGAGCGCGTGCCGAAGCCCAACACCCAGGCCGTGATGTTCTGCCTGATGGACGTGTCGGGCTCGATGACCGAGGCGATGAAGGATCTCGCCAAGCGATTCTTCCTGCTGCTGCACGTGTTCCTGACGCGGCGCTACCGGACCGTCGATCTCGTCTTCATCCGCCACACCTCCAACGCGCAGGAAGTCGACGAGGACACGTTCTTCCACAGCCGCGAGACCGGCGGCACGATCGTCTCGACCGCGCTCGAGGAGATGCTGCGTGTGGTGCAGGCGCGCTACAGCCCCGACAATTGGAATATCTACGCGGCGCAAGCCTCGGACGGCGACAATTACTCCGAGGACAGCGACCGGTGCAGCCAGCTCTTGGGCGGCGAGATCCTGCCGTTGAGCCAGTATTTCGCCTATATCGAGGTCGGCGCCGAGGCGACCTTGCGCCACGGCTTCCCGTCGCCGCCGACCGATCTGTGGCGCACCTATGCCGCGATCGCGCCCCAGCATCCTCATTTCGCGATGCGCAAAGTCGCCGATCCTTCCCAGATCTATCCTGTCTTCCATGATCTCTTCGCCAAGGAGCGTGAGCATGCCTGAGACCGTTCGGCGCAATTCGCTGACGGGCGACGACAAGCTGCTGTTCGAAGGGCCGGAATGGGATTTTGACAAGCTTCGCCGCGTCTATGACGCGATCGAGGAGATCGCGACCAAGGAGCTCGGTCTCGACGTCTATCCCAACCAGATCGAGGTCATCACCTCGGAGCAGATGCTCGACGCCTATGCGTCGACAGGCTTGCCGCTCATGTACCGCCACTGGAGCTTCGGCAAGCACTTCGCGCGCGAGGAATCGCTCTATCGCCACGGCTATCAGGGCCTGGCCTACGAGATCGTGATCAATTCCAGCCCCTGCATCTCCTACATCATGGAAGAGAATTCCATGGCGATGCAGACGCTCGTCGTCGCGCACGCGGCCTTCGGCCACAATCACTTCTTCAAGAACAATTTTCTCTTTCGCCAGTGGACCGACGCGAGCGGCATTCTCGACTATCTCACCTTCGCGCGCGACTACGTCTCCCACGCCGAGGAGATGCATGGCGTCGAGGAGGTCGAGCGCACGCTCGACGCGGCGCACGCTTTGATGAGTCACGGCGTTCATCGCTACGCGCGCCGTCCGAAGCTCAACCTCGAAGAAGAAAAGAAGCGCGAGGAAGACCGCCGGCGCTTCGCCGAGGAAACCTACGACGATATCTGGCGCACGGCGCAGCTCGCGCGCGACGCCGCATCGAGCGACAAGCAGGCTTCGGAGAAAGAGCTTGCGGCGATCCGCCAGAAACTCGGCCTTCCCGAGGAGAACCTACTCTATTTCATCGAAAAGCGGGCGCCGCGTCTGAAGCCATGGCAGCGCGAGCTCGTGCGCATCGTGCGCAACATCTCGCAATATTTCTATCCGCAGAAGCAGACCAAGATGATGAACGAGGGCTGCGCCACCTTCTGCCACTACGAGATCGTCAACCGCCTGCACGAGAAGGGCCTCATCGGCGACGGCGCGCTCTTGGAGATCATGCATTCCCATACCAGCGTGGTAACGCAGCCCGATTACGACGATCCGCGCTATTCGGGCATCAATCCCTATGCGCTGGGCTTCGCGATGATGCGCGACATCAAGCGAATCTGCCTCGACCCGAGCGCCGAGGATCGTCAATGGTTCCCCGATATCGCGGGGAATGGCGATCCCTATGGCACCTTGCGCCACGCCTGGGCCAATTATCGCGACGAGAGCTTCATCCTCCAATATCTAAGCCCGCGGATAATGCGTGAATTCCGGCTCTTCAAGGTCGTCGACGACGCGGAGATGGATTCGATGCTGGTCGACGCCATCCACGAGGAGCGCGGCTATCGCGAAATTCGTCGCGCGCTGGCGCGGCAATACGATCTCGCGCGGCACGAGCCCGATATCCAGATTCGCGACGTCGATCTCGAGGGCGATCGCTGCCTCGTCTTAAGCCACGCCGTCCATGAAGGCGTGCTGCTCGACGAAGCCGCAACCCACGCCGTGCTCGAGCAGCTATCGACGCTGTGGCATTACGGCATTCGGCTCGAAGAGATCGATGTCGTCAGCGAGCGCGTGCTGAAGACGCACGAGATTCCCGCCAAGCACTGAAGCCACGATCGGGCGACGCCCGACGTCTGCCGCTCGCGCCCGCGCGCTTGCTCCTCGGAGGTGGGCGCGGTTAGTGCAAGGTGAACGAGGTGGTGGCGTAACGCAGCCTTGGCGGCGTGACGAGCGAGGCTTGTGCGACTTTCACCGAATGCAGCTTGCCGTCGAGGTTGTGCGCCCAGAAGTCGAGGAAGCGGCGCAGCACCGGATATTGCGGCGCCAGGTCCAATTCCTGCCAGATGTAGGTCTGCACGAGATGGGGGTGATCGGGCAGATGGTAGAGGATTTCGGCGGTGGTCAGCCGGTAGCCTTCCAATTGACAGCGCAGCATCAGAACGACCTCGCTTCCAAGACAGCGAACTCTATCTCGATACAGTCTCAGGCTAGCCGTCATTTCTCAATAAAAAACTAACAATATCAAATATCTAGCACCCGGCGGCGGACACTGCTGCCAAGCCGGCACGAGAGGCGGGGCGCCGCATCCTCGTCGCGCTGACCCACGCTCGTTGTTGGTTAGCGACGCGCGCGTGCTCTGAGGCGGCGGCGTTGATGGCCCTCGCGATCGAAATTGGCGGGCGCCAACCAGCGCTCGAACGCCAAACGCAATTGCGGCCAGTCGCGGTCGATCATCGCGAACCATGCCGTGTCGCGGCTCTCACCCTTCACCACCATGTGCTGGCGGAACAGCCCCTCGAAGCGGAAGCCGAAGCGCAAGGCGGCGCGGCGCGAGCGCTGATTGCGCGAATCGCATTTCCATTCGACGCGGCGATAGCCGAGCCGGTCGAAGGCATAGCGCAGGAGAAGAAAGATCGCCTCGGTCGCGGCGGCGCTGCGCTGAAGCCGGCGGGCGAAGAACACGTTGCCGATCTCGATCGCGCCATGCGCCGGGTTGATATGGGTGAAGCTGACGACACCGGCGGCACCCTGTGCGGGATCGACCAGCGCAAAGAAAAGCGGGTCCTCGGAACGCCGGGACGCGGCGAGCCAGAGACCGAAATCGGCCGCCGAGGCGAAGGGCCCGACAAACATGAAATCCCAGAGGCGGGGATCGCAACCCGGCTCGTGCGTCGCCTCATAAAGCGCGGCCGCGTGATGGCGCGGGTCGAGCGGCTCGAGCCTTATGCGGCGGCCGCGAAGGATTTTGCGCTGCGGAGGGCGCGCCGGGCGCCAGCGGAAGGGCGGAACCATTGTATGATCTTGCGGCTTTGCCGCCCCCTGGCAAGCGCAAAGAAACCCCTTGCCACGCCAGAGACTGCGCGCTTCAATTTGCCGCGAAGGCTGGGGTGCCGGCGATTCGGCCGGCTGAGATCACACCCAACGAACCTGTCTGGGTAATGCCAGCGAAGGGAGCCCATGAACCGCCACCTTCCCCGCAACAAGCCCAGGACCGCGATCATCGGCGGCGGCGTGATCGGTCTTGGCATTGGCTGGCGCCTCGCCCAGGCCGGTTGTCCGGTCGAGATATTCGAGCGCGGTGAAGCGGGCAAGGGCGCGAGCTGGGCGGCGGCGGGCATGCTGGCGGCCGGCGTCGAAACCGAGCCCGGCGAACTCGGTCTTCATGCCTTGAACCGCGCCAGCCAATTGGCCTGGCCCGCCTTCGCGGCGGAGCTCGAAGCCGCGAGCGGACAGAGCGTCGAGCTGCGCAGCGAAGGGACGCTGATGGTCGCGCTCAATCGCGACGATGCGGCGCAGCTGCGCTACACCTACGATTTCCAGCGCGGCCACGGCATCGCGCTCGACTGGCTGAGCGGGGCTGAGGCGCGCCAACGCGAGCCCTTCCTCCACCCCAATCTCGCCGCCGCCGTGTTCTGTGCCGGTGACCATCAGGTCGAGAACCGCAAGCTGGTGCGCGCCTTGCGCATCGCCTTCCTCGCCGCCGGCGGCAAGCTGCACGAGCACAGCGCCGTCGCGGCCGTCGAGACCGCGGGCGGCAAGGTCACGGGCGTGAACCTCGGCGCGCAGCATGTCTCCGCCGATATCGTCGTCCTCGCCGCCGGCGCTTGGTCCGGCGAGATCGACGGCTTGCCCGGCCTGGCGCGGCCGCCGGTGCGCCCGATCAAGGGCCAGATGCTGTCATTGCGGATGGATCCCGCGGCGCCGCTCTTGCGCCATGTGGTGTGGACGCCCAGAGTCTATCTCGTCCCGCGCAGCGACGGTCGGCTGATCGTCGGCGCGACCACCGAGGAGCGCGGCTTCAACGCCGACCTCACCGCTGGCGGCGTCTTCAGCTTGCTCGAGGGCGTGTGGCGCGCCTTGCCGGGCGTCGAGGAGCTGCCGCTCGACGAGATGTGGGTCGGCTTCCGTCCGGGCTCGCGCGACGATGCGCCGGTGTTGGGGCCTGGCGCGATTGACGGGTTGGTCTATGCGACCGGGCATCACCGCAACGGCATTCTGCTGACGCCGGTGACGGCGAACGCGGTGGCGGACTACATTTTGAATGGCGTGGTGGCGGAGTCGATCCGGCCTTTTGGCATTGCCAGCTTCGCGCCGGCCGGGAAAGTCCCCAGCGAGGAGAAAGGATGAGCGCGGTCATACGCGTCAATGGCAAGGAAGAGCAGGTGAGCGCGGCCAATCTGGCGGAGCTGTTGGCGGCGCGTGGGATCGTGCGCGCCAAGGGCGTCGCGGTCGCGTTGAACGGCGCAGTGGTGCCGCAAGGCGCCTGGGCGACGGCGCGGCTCGCGGCCGGCGACAAGATCGAAATCGTCAAACCCTTCGGCGGTGGTTGAGCATGGCGCCCGACACGCAAAACGAGGTGCAGAGCGCCGGGTTGACGATTGCCGGCAAGAGCTTTGCCTCGCGCCTGCTGATGGGCAGCGGCGGCTATCCCAACCAGCAAGTCTTGTTCGATTCGCTGAAAGCCGCGGAGCCGGCGCTGGTGACGGTGGCGCTGCGCCGCATCAGCCTCGAAGCCTACGCCGAGAGCTTGGTCGATCTCCTCGACGGCTTCGTCCTCCTGCCGAACACGGCCGGCTGCGCCACGGTGAAGGACGCGGTCCTGACCGCGCAGCTCGGGCGCGAGGCGCTCGAGACCAACTGGGTGAAGCTCGAATTGATCGGCGATCGCGAGACCCTCTACCCCGATGTCGAGCAATTGCTGCGCGCGACCGAGGAGTTGGTAAAGGACGGCTTCGTCGTGCTGCCCTATTGCAACGACGATCCGGTCAGCTGCCGCAAGCTCGCCGATGCGGGCGCGGCGGCCGTGATGCCCTTGGGCTCGCCGATCGGCACGGGTCTCGGCATTGCCAACCCTTATGCGATCGAGCGGATCTGCGCGACCAGCCCGGTGCCCGTCATTCTCGACGCCGGCATCGGCACCGCGTCGGATGCGGCGCAGGCGATGGAAATCGGCTGCGACGGCGTGCTGCTCAACACGGCGGTCGCCAAGGCGCGCGATCCGCGCCGCATGGCCGCGGCGATGCGCAATGCCGTTCTCGCCGGGCGCGATGCACGTCTGGCCGGGCGGATTCCGAAGCGCAGCCAAGCCGAGCCGTCGAGCCCGCAGCTCGGATTGGTCGGCGGTTGAGGCTGCCGCAGCCGCCGCTGCTCGTTATCACCGATCGGCACCAGGGAAGGATGCCGCTCGAAGCGCTGGCGGCGGCGCTCTTTGCCGGCGGCTGTCGCTGGCTCAGCCTGCGCGAAAAAGATCTGCCGCCGCCGGAACGGCTGGCCCTGCTGCGCCGGCTCGTTTCGCTCGGCAAAGACCGGGGCGCCGTGGTCATGGTGCATGACGACCTCGACGCGGCGGAGGCCGCGCGAGCCGACGGCATCCATCTCCCGGCCGGCGCTTCGGTGCGCAGCGCTCGGGCGCGCCTCGGCGCGGCGGCACTGATCGGGCAATCGGTCCACGGCGAAGACGAGATACGGCGCGCGGCCGAGGAGGGCGCCGACTATGTCACGCTGAGCCCGATCTTCGCGACGGCAAGCAAGCCCGATTACGGCCCGGCGCTCGGGGTCGACGCGCTGCGCAAACAGCGCTCCCTCCCGATCATCGCCCTGGGCGGCGTCGAGCCGGAGAATATCGGTGCCTGCCTCGCGGCCGGCGCCGCTGGCGCGGCGGTGATGGGTGGCGCGATGCGGGACGATGATCCCGCGCGGTACATGAAAGCGCTGCTAGCGGCGGTCGATGCCGCGCTTGTTGGTCGCGGCGGCGATACCCATAGTCAGCGAACGAACCGCGAGGAAGGAATGATGCCGTGATCGATCTCTATTATTGGCCGACGCCCAATGGGCACAAGATTACGATCTTTTGCGAGGAAGCCGGGCTTCCCTACAAGATCAATCCGGTAAACATCCAGCAGGGCGAGCAGTTCAAGCCCGATTTTCTGAAGATATCGCCCAATAACCGCATGCCGGCGATTGTTGATTCCGAGCCAGCGGATAGAGGCGCGCCGATCAGCATCTTTGAATCGGGCGCGATCCTCGTCTATCTCGGCGAGAAGACGGGCAAGTTCCTGCCCAAGGAGCTGCGCGCGCGGTTCGAGACCTTGCAATGGCTGTTCTGGCAAATGGGCGGGCTCGGACCGATGGCCGGGCAGAACAATCACTTCGCTCACTACGCACCGGAAAAGTTGTCTTATGCTATCGATCGCTACGTCAAGGAAACGAGCCGCCTCTATGCGGTGATGGACAAGCGGTTGAGCGATCGCGAATTCCTTGCCGGTGACTATTCCGTGGCCGATATGGCTTGCTATCCCTGGACTGCGATCTGGGAGCGGCAAGGGCAGAAGCTTGAGAACTTCCCCAACTTGAAACGGTGGCTGGAAACGATCGGCGAGCGGCCGGCGGTAAAGCGGGCCTATGAGAAGGGCAAGGCCTATCAGTCCAACCGCCAAAACACCGATCCCGAAGTGCGGAAGATCCTCTTCGGCCAGTCGGCCGAGACGCTGCGCGGCCGCGCTTGATCCATTAACGGATGGCGGCTTCGGCTCCGATGTTCGGAGTCACCGCCGCGCCACGCCGGCGGCCGCTAAGCGGCGATTTGACGCGCGAAATCTCTCGCCAGCGGATACGGGCATCATAGTATCCCGCGCCATATTGCATGGGCCGAACGTTCGGCCAGGACAGGAATGGCGCGATGCCCTCTTGCCCGCTCCAAGCAATAACAATCAGGAGTTCTTCGCATGAAGGCGCTTGTTTCCGCACTTGCTTTGTTGTCGTTCGTCGCCGCGTCGACCGTTCCTGCGCTGACGGTCCCTGCGCAGGCGCAGACGACGTCGACTGCTCCGGCTACCAAGGCGCCGGCCAAGACCGCGCCGAAGAAGACGGTGAAGAAGCACACCACCAAGAAGCACGTTGCCAAGAAGCACACCACCAAGAAGAAGTCTGCTGCGAAAAAGAAGAAGCCGGCGCCGAAGACCGCGTCGTAATTCTATTCGCTCGACGGCAAGGCCCCTGGCGCGACGCGCCAGGGGCCTTTCTTTTTTTCAGGTGATGCGGTGCGCGCGGCTCAGGGTGCGCCGCAAGCATAGACGGCGTGCGACGGCGTCAGCACCGGGCACGCGTCGAGATCGGTATCCTGGCTGATGATTCGGGGCGCGGTCTTGCTACCGCAAGCCTGCTGCGCCGCGCTGTGCACGGCGGAAGCGGAGTTCCAAAACCGATTGTAGCAAATCGCGACCTGCCGGCCCTTGCTGCTCTCGGCGGGGGTCTTATCGGCGGGAGTCGATTGCGCCGGCGCCGTGGTCGTCGGCTGCGCGCCGAAATCCATTTCATTATCGGGCGTGGTGGTGATCGGGCCGGCGGAGGTCAGCGCATTGGGTGAGCGCGGCGGCGGTGCCGGGGGCGTTGACGGCGGATAGGTTTCATAAGGCGCGGGCAAGCTGCACCCGCCGAGCGAGAGGGCCAACAGGAACAAAGCGCTGGCGATGGACGATCGCATCGTCGAAAGCTGACCGATCAGACGAGCGGGCGCAACCCTTCTTTCACGCGCCGCCCGGCGCTATACTTAGGGCCCATGGATACCGAGGATCCGGCTCGAATCGGGGGCTATCACGCCCATATCTATTACGACCCGCAAAGTCGCGACGTGGCCGCGGGGCTGCGCGAGGCGATCGGCGCGCGCTTTGCCGCCGTGCTCGGCCGCTGGCACGACGAGCCGGTCGGGCCGCATCCGATCTCGATGTACCAGGTCGCCTTCGCCGCCGAGGAACTCGCGCGCATCGTGCCCTTTCTGATGCTCAATCGCCGAGGTCTGCGCATCCTCGTCCATCCCGAAACCGGCAACGCCTATCGCGATCATGCGATCAACGGGCTTTGGCTCGGCGAGCCGGTCAAGCTGAAGCTCGATGTCCTGAAGGGCGCGCGCTAGAAGGGCGCCGCAGCGGCGAGCGGCTATTTTCGGTAGATGGCGACGAAGCTCGTCGCCGCGAGCGAGTGGCCGCGCAACGCCGCGCGAAGCGCGGTTGCGTCCATCCCCGGGCGTAGCGTGTCCGGCGCGACATCGGTCGCGATCAGCACGATGACGTAAGGATGCGGGGCATCGACATAGGGCGGGCAGGGACCGCGATAAAGCGTCGTGCCGGCGCTGTTCTTGCCGCCGATCATGTCTTTCGACGGATGATTTCCTTCGCCTTGCCTGATCAAAGTCCGCGTTCCGGGAATGCCGTAAACCACCCAATGCGTCGAGCCGAGCCCTTCATGCCCGACCGCGTCGGTCATCAGAAGCGCAAAGCTCTTGGTGTCGTCGGGCGCGTTCCGCCAGGCGAGCGGGATCGAGACGCCTCTGCCGTCGCAATTCCTGTTTTGCGGATCGTTGCCCGCGTATTTCTTCGGCAGGTAGCCGCCATTGCGCAGTGCCGGCGAGGTGAGGACGAACTTGACCTCGGCCTGCGCCAAGCGCGACGAAGCGGCGCTCGCCCAGAGCAAGGCGGCGATCGCAAGAATGACATAATCCGATCTTTTCATGGCTCATCCCCCGGATGATCGATCATGCCGACCGAAGCCTTGCGCCGAAGTTTACCCGGCGCCGTGCGAAATGGCAGGATGGCGCTGAGATGCCGCTAGCCCGTTTGCCGCCGCGCGGGGCTTGACGGCGTGCCCCTTCTCTCCAGATACTGTGAATATTCCAAGGGGAGCCCCGAGAAAGGGGCTGAGACACCGCTGGGCCCAAAGCGACGCGGAAACCCTTTGAACCTGATCCGGCTCGTACCGGCGTAGGGACAGGAACAGCGCCATATCCACGGGCCTTCCCGTCTCGCCAACAGCCGATCAGCCTTTCGTCCCTCGAAGCGGGAAGGAGATCGCTCATGCCCGAAGGCGCCCTCGGCCAGAATTTCCAAGTCTCGACCGGCCCGCTGCCGGCCTCGCGCAAGGTCTTCGTCGCGGGAAAGCGGTTTCCCGACGTCCAGGTCGCGATGCGCGAGATCGATCTCACGCCCTCGTCCAAGGAAAAGCCGATCCGCGCCTATGATCCGTCGGGGCCCTATACCGATCCGGCGGTATCGATCGACATTCGCGCCGGCCTGCCGCCTCTGCGCGAGCGCTGGATCCGCGCGCGCGGCGATGTCGAGGAATGCGCGCCGCGGGCGACGCGTCCCGAGGATAACGGCTTGGCGCCGGGCGAGGTTTCGAGCGTGCCGCTCTTCGACCGCACCGGCCGTAAGCCGCTCATCGCCAAGGGCGGAAAGTCGGTGTCGCAGCTGGCTTATGCGCGCGCCGGCATCGTCACGCCGGAGATGGAGTACATCGCGATCCGCGAGAATCTCGGCCGCGAG
>JBJKPV010000126.1:0-3696 GCA_046706015.1 Allostellaceae bacterium
TATTATTGCGCCAAAAGCGATTTCTTCGCCTTCGCCAGCGAGCTCGGCGCCTTGCGCGCGCATAAGAGCTTTAGGGAAGAGATCGATCCGCGCGCGTTGCAGCGCTATTTCGCCTTCGGCTATCTGCCGGCACCGGACGCGTTCTATCGCGATACGGCAAAGCTTCCGCCCGGCCACCATCTGACTTTCGATCTGACCGGCGGCGCGCCGCGCATCGAGCGCTATTGGCGCTTCCGGGTCGAGCCGGATGAGGGCTTGGGCGACGACGCCGAAGACCGGCTCGCGGAGGAGCTGCGTCATCTCCTGATCCAGGCTGCGGCGCGGCGCTTGATGAGCGACGTGCCGCTCGGCGTGTTCCTGAGCGGCGGCATCGATTCGGCGAGCGTGCTCGCGGCGGCATCGCGCTATCGCCAGGCCGGCTCGATCCGCAGCTTCACCATCGGTTTCACCGAGCCCTCTTTCGATGAATCGGATGCCGCGCAGCGGACCGCGCGCCATCTCGGCGCCGAGCATGCGATGGAAAGGCTCGAGCTCGATGCCGCGCGCGGCCTTATCCCCGAGATCCTGGCGCGGCTCGACGAGCCGCTCGGCGATCCCTCGCTCATCCCGACCTATCTCTTGAGCCGTTTCGCGCGCCGGCACGTCGCGGTCGCCTTGAGCGGCGACGGCGGCGACGAGCTCTTCGCCGGCTACGATCCGTTCCGCGCGCTGGGTCCGGCCGCGCTCTATCGCCGTTTCGTCACGCCAAGCGCGCATCGCCGCATCCGGCGCCTCGCCGATCTCCTCCCCTTGTCCACGCGCAATATGAGCCTCGACTTCAAGCTGCGGCGCGCCTTGACCGGGCTCTCCTACGAACCGGCGCTGTGGAATCCGGTGTGGATGGCGCCGGTCGCGCCCGACGCGATGCGCGATCTGCTGCATCAGCCGCTCGACATCGGCGACGTCTACGGCGACGCAATCGCGCTCTGGGAGGAGGATCCGGGCAAGAGCACAGTCGATCGCACCCTCGAATTCTTCACCAATTTCTATCTGCCGGGCGACATCCTTGCGAAGGTCGATCGCGCCGCGATGATGGCGTCGCTCGAAAGCCGCGCCGTCTTTCTCGACAATGATTTGGTCGCGTTCGCGCGCAAGCTGCCCGCGCGCTTCAAATACCGCAACGGTGAGCGGAAATATCTCTTGAAGCGCGCGATGGCGCCGCTGCTCGACAACGAGATTCTAAAGCGGCCGAAGAAAGGCTTCGGCATGCCCGTCGCGGCCTGGCTGCGCGCCCTGCCGCCGCCGGCGCCCGTTACGCCGATCGCCGGGCTTGATGAGACGCGGATCGGTGCCGCGTGGCGCGACCACCGTGCCGGTACGGCGGATCATCGCCTGCTGCTGTGGTGTTGGCTCAGCCTGCAAGCCTCGCTCGCGCCGCGCGCGCGTTATGCGATGGCCGCGTGATCGAAGGAAAGGAGGATCCATGTCGAGCGAATCGCTGTCATTGACCGACCGGTGCCGCGGCGCGGTCGAGGCCGGTGTCGTCAGCGGCTCTGCCGCGCGCTTCGGCTATGAATGGGATCTCTATCGCGAGATGGAGCCCGAATATGAAGAGCAGTTCCGCCGCTGGACGACCCATCTGCGGCCGGAGGATTGGCACGGCAAGGAATTCCTCGATGTCGGCTGCGGCATGGGGCGCAACAGCTATTGGCCGATGACCTATGGCGCCGAGGGCGGGCTCGCGATCGACATCGATGCGCGCTCGCTCGCGGCCGCGCGCACGACTTTGGCGCGGTTTCCCGCGGTCGAGGTGAGCGCGCGCAGCGCCTATGAGATCGGCGAGCGCGATCGCTTCGACATCGTCTTTTCGATCGGCGTCATCCATCATCTGGCGCGGCCGGGTGAAGCGCTGGCGCAGATGGTCAAGGCCGCCGCGCCCGGCGGTCAGGTCCTGATCTGGGTCTATGGCGCCGAGAACAACCGCTGGATCGTTTACGGGCTGACGCCGCTGCGCAAGCTCCTGTTCAGCCGCTTGCCGGTCGGCTTCGTCCATCACCTCTCGCTCTATCCTTCCTTGGTGCTCTACGCGGCTTTGCGTCTCGGCCTCAATTCGATCGCCTATTTCCGCTTGTTGCGGCAGCTGTCGTTCCGCCATCTGCGCTCGATCGTGTTCGATCAGATGCTGCCGCGGATCGCGCATTATTGGTCGCGCGACACGGTGCGGCGCCTGATGGAGGAGGCCGGCCTCACCGAGGTGAAGCTCGCCTGGGTCAACGAGATGTCCTGGTCGGCGATCGGCACCAAGCCCGAGGCGGACGATTCGGCGGCCAAGGGCTGAGGTGCGCCATGGAACGCTCCGTCTACGCCGTCGACGCCGCCATCGAGGAGACGCATTGGTGGTTTCGTGGTCGCCGACGGCTCTTTGCGCGAGAGTTGCTGCGCGGCGGCGTCACGGCACGCGCCTGTGCGCTCGATACGGGGACGAGCGCCGGGACGAATCTGCGCATGCTGCGCGAGCTCGGCTTTCGCGACGTGACGGGCCTCGACATCAGCGAGGACGCGATCGCCTTTTGCGAGGCCAAGGGCTTGGGCCCGGTCGAGCAAGGCGATATTTGCGCGATGCCGTTTGCCGATGACAGCTTCGATCTCGTGCTCGCCACGGACGTGATCGAGCATGTGGACGACGATGCACGCGCGTTACGCGAGATCGCGCGCGTGCTGAGGCCGGGCGGAACCTTGCTGCTGACGGTGCCGGCCTTCACCCTGCTGTGGGGCCTGCAAGATCGCGTCTCGCGGCACAAGCGCCGCTATCGGCTGAAGCCGTTGAGGCAGCAGGTCTCGGTCGCGGGCCTGCGGGTGCAGCGCGCCTATTATTTCAACTATCTGCTGTTCATGCCGATTCTTCTGGCACGGCGTGCGATCGATGCGCTCGGTATCGGATTGAAGAGCGAAGGGCAAGTCAACACGCCCCTGCTGAACCGGCTTCTCGCAGCCATCTTTGCCTGCGACATCAGGACCGCGCCTTTCCTGAGGCCGCCCGTCGGCGTCTCGATTCTGATGCTGGCGACGTAATGACCGTGTCGGCTTCGCGCAAGACCGCTCCGCCGCCTTTCGAAACGCGTTCGCGCGCTCGGGCGCTCTACGACGCATTCGACCTGCTTTGCTGCCCCGAGACGGGGCAGCGGCTCGTGGAGCGCGCTGATCGGCTCTCGACGCCTGCGCGTGACCTTTCCTACGCGCTCTCGCCAAGCGGCATCCCGCTTTTCGCCGAAAAGTTTTGTTCGGCCGACGCGCGCGCGCAGCAGGCGCATTATGACGCGATCGCGAAGATCTATGTCGAAAACCTCGCCTATCCCCACACGCAGGAGTACATGGCCTATCTCGATCGCGCGCTCTTCGCGGCGATGCCGAACGGGTCCCTCGGTGTCACCGCAGAGATTTGCTGCGGGCGGGGCGAAGCGTTTCAGCTCTTGCACGATCGGATCGATCGCGGCGTCGGAGTGGATGTGTCGCTCTCGATGCTCGAAGCCGCGCAGCAAGATTGCCCCTGGCCGCGCTTGACCTTCGTGCAGGGCGATGCCACGCGCCTGCCCCTGGCGAGCGCGGCGTTCGACAGCGTGCTGATGCTTGGCGGCATTCATCACGTGCGCGATCGCCAGAAATTATTCGGCGAAGTGGCGCGCATCTTGAAGCCGGGCGGCCGGTTCTACTTTCGCG
>JBJKPV010000127.1:0-4059 GCA_046706015.1 Allostellaceae bacterium
CGGCGTCTCCTCGACCTCGGCCGGGGAGGTGTGGCTGTCCTTGGGCGGCTTCGTGCTGTTCTACAGCAGCCTCGCGGTCGTCGACGTGTTCTTGATGTTGCGCGCGATCCGCCACGGACCATCGGAAGCGAAGGCCTGAGCCATGCTCGACTATGAAATCCTGCGATTCCTGTGGTGGGCGCTGTTGGGCGTGCTGCTGATCGGCTTCGCCGTGACCGACGGCTACGACCTCGGCATGGGCATCCTGCTGCGTTTCATCGCCAAGACCGATGCCGAGCGCCGCCAGACGATCGCCACGGTCGAGCCGGTCTGGGAGGGCAATCAGGTCTGGTTCGTCCTCGCTGGCGGCGCGACTTTCGCCGCCTGGCCGATGCTCTATGCCGCGAGCTTCTCCGGCTTTTATATCGCGATGCTCGTGGTTCTGGCGGCGCTGATCCTGCGGCCGGTCGCCTTCAATTTCCGCGACAAGCTGGCCGAGCCCCAGTGGCGCGACGCCTGGGATTGGGCGCTTTTCGTCAGCGGCGTCGTGCCCGCGCTCATCTTCGGCGTCGCCTTCGGCAATCTGCTGCGCGGCGTTCCCTTCCATCTCGAGCCCGATCTTCGCCCGGTCTATGACGGCAGCTTCTTCGGCCTGCTCAACCCCTTCGCGCTCCTCGCGGGGCTCGTCAGCGTCGCGATGCTCGCGATGCATGGCGGCGCCTGGATCGCGCTCAAATCGGACGGCGCCGTCGCCGAGCGCGCGCGCCGCGCCTCTTCCATCGCCGGCTGGTCGACGCTGGTCCTCTTCGCACTGGCGGGGCTCTGGGTGATCCTGGCGCTGCCGGGCTACAGCCTGGGTGCGGCAATGGCGCATGACGGGCCGTCCAACCCGCTCATGAAAACGGTCGTGGTGGCGCAGGGCGCCTGGCTTGCCAATTACGGCCACTTTCCCTTGAGCATCGCCGCGCCGATCATGGGCCTCGCCGGCGCGCTCCTGGCCGCGCTTTTTGCCCGCGCCGGGCGCGATCTTCTCGCTTTTCTGTCGAGCGCGCTCGGCGTTGCCGGCATCATCGCGACACCCGGCCTCGCCATGTTCCCGTTCCTCTTTCCGTCCGCGACCGATCCCAAGAGCAGCTTGACGGTGTGGGACGCGTCATCGAGCCGCATGACCTTGTTCATCATGCTGGTCGTGACGATCATCTTTCTGCCGATCGTGTTGTTCTACACCGCCTGGGTCTTGCGGATTCTGCGTGGGCGGGTGCGCGGCGACGAGCAGCACGAAGGCTATTGAGAGGCAGACGAAGCGATGTGGTATTTCAGCTGGATTCTTGGGCTCGGCCTCGCGGTCTCCTTCGCGGTCTTGAACGCGATGTGGCTGGAAATCGCCGAGGACAACGAGCGAGCGCTCAAGAAATAATCGCGCGCTTCTCTTGAGCTCGGCGCTGCGGCGATCGCATCGATTGCGCGGCCATCACCTGACAACAGGAATTGGCGCGATCGATACCGTCACGTCGCCGTTGACGGCAAAAACAAGATTCTGCTTGGCTTCGAATCCCGTGTGCATCGTGAAGACGAGACCGCCGCTCGCCGCCGTGTACACTTGCGTTCCGTCACGGAGTTGGGAAACGTCTTTTCCGACCGCCTGAGGGTCGGAAGCAACCATCGCGTATTTCTCGCCGGGATAGACCCGGACGCCGAGATAGAGCGAATCGCCGTGGTACTGAAAGGAGCTTCGCGGCATCTCGCGCAGGACTTTGCCGAATCCGTCGAGCATCAACACCCGAGGAGCGAAGATCGTCTGGCCCTTGAGACGGCTTGTAACGGTCAAGAGGTAGGGCGTCGGTCGGTCCGGCAAGGAGAAGAGCAGGTACACGCTGCTTGGTCCGTTCGCCGGATGCCAGCATGGCGTGTGCTGGTCGATCTCGACAGTGATTCGATTTTCTCCGTCCAACTGCAGTGGGCGAACTGCGCTGAAATCCGGGACCGCGGAACAGGCGCGGCCATCGAGCGTCACGATCGGCGGCGGTGGCGGCGATGCGCAGCCCGCCAGCGCAAGAGTGCCCAGCACGGCCACAATGGCAAATCTTACTTGGGTCATAACGTCGGGTTGAGCAACTGGTCGATCGCGAGCGCCGACTTGTCGATCGCATTGTGAAGCCAGGCGACGGCGTCATTCGGGGCCGCAATCAACCCATCTAAATCGGCAAATTGTTCCTGAGGGACGGGAGGGATCTTGACTGCTTTCGGGGGAGATCCGTAAGGATTGAAAACGACGGTGTCTTCCATCAAGGCCGAGTTATCCTGCGCTTTCACGAGCCGCGCACGCGCTGCGACGATCGGCCGATAAGGAAGCGACTTCGAAATACCCGCTGCGATATAGCCATAACCCTGGACGACGACGTCGAGATAGGCGTCGACATGCGCGGGCGGATAGTGATCAAGGAAATCGGCGCTCTCGCGCGTGGCCGGGATTATGGTCACCGAATATCCTTGCGCGCGCAGCCCGTCGCTCAATGCCTTGAGAAAAGCGTCTGCGGCCGAGAAATTCTGTCCCGCAACCGCCGTCTTAAACTCGGACTCGCGGTTTGCCTCCATGCCGGCATCGACGAGGGCACCGATCAAGCCCAAGCTTTGACCGATGGAACTCGCAAGCACGACGCTGGCGCCGTCGGGAAATCGCGGCGTCACGATGCCTATTGTCTTGATCTGAGTCGCCTCGGTCCGGTCGTATGGTATTTCCGGTGTCGCACAGGCGGACAAAACGAAGAGAACCGCCAGCATGGCGGCAACGGATCCCAACCCCCGCATTCCTCTCCCCCGAAAGTACTTAGGGTTTCATCGGCAGCGATATTAATCTGATACGGGGAAAAGGCACAATATTTGATTGCTTCTTTCTCGCCGGACGCCCGCAAGCAGAGCTTTGCGAGACAAGCCGAGCGGCGACGCCTCCGCCTAGTCGATCAGAAACCCCCGGAGCGCGCGGCTGGCGACGGTCAGCATGGCGAGATCCGGCTGCGGCGCCGCCTCGACCTCGCGCACCAGCGCGTCGAGACGCCCAAGATCGGCGGCATGGCCGCCGATCCAGCGCTCGAAATCGCCATCGCCGGCGATGGCGCGCGCGGTCAGATTGGCCTGGTGTGCATAGAGATCTTCGATCAGGGCAGCGGCCGCAAGCTTCTGCCATTCCGTTTCGGCATTGAGCTTGCGCGCCGCGATGCGCAGGGCATCGAGCTTGAAGCGCGCGCCGATGGCGAAAAAGCGGTGCCCGGTCTCGACCAGCTCCTTTTTCGCCGTTACGGCCAGCCGGACGATATCGACGGCCGAGAAGAGGAAATCGAGTCGCGCGACCCGCTCCGCCAGCTCGGCCGGCACGCCCTGCTGCACGAAGACCCCGGCTCGCCGCTGCAGCTCGACGCGGTGGGTCTCGGGGAGAACGTCGAAGAGCCGCGTGGCTAGCAGCGCAACGCCGGGCCGATAGGCGGCGCTCTGGGCCTCGATATCGAGCTGCGTTCCCATGAGGAACCATGAGGTGACCCGCTCGACGAGGCGCAGCACGACGCGCAGCAGCTCGATCTGGGTTGCCGCCGGAACCTGATTGTCGAGGGCGTTGATATCGGTCCAGATCGCGTCGAGATCGAAGACGCGGCGCACGATCATATAGGCGCGTGCGACGTCGCCGGGCCCGCGGCCCGCCCGCGCGCCGACCTCGCGCACGAAGGTGATGCCGGTGCGGTTGATCAGATCATTGGCGGCGACCGTAGCAATGAGCTCGCGCCGCAGGCGATGGCGCTCGATCGCCGGGCGGAAACGCTCGACCAGAAGCTTGGGGAAATAGGCGAAGAGATCCTCTTCGAGGTGGTTATCGTCCGGACATTCGCTGTCGATCAGATCGTGCGTGAGGCTGTTCTTCACATAGGCGAGCAGCACCGACAACTCGGGTCGTGTGAGCGGGTGACGCGCCTGGGCCCGCGCCGCCAGCGCGTCCTCGCTGGGCAGAAACTCGATGGCGCGGTCGAGCTGGCCGGCGCGCTCGAGGTCGCGGATGAGCCGTGCCTCGGCGTCGAGACGCTCGGGCCCCTG
>JBJKPV010000128.1:0-6130 GCA_046706015.1 Allostellaceae bacterium
CCAGCTCGCGCTCTCGGCCAGAACGACTTCCTTGCGCAGGAGCCGCACCAGATCGCGATAAGGCTGAAGCACCGGCGGCCCGCGCCGGCGCAGGAGCCGCGCCTTCGCCTTGCGCAGGATGCCGGTGAGGAGCGGCGCCAGCATGAGGACGAGGAGCATCTGGCCGGCTTGAACGGCGAGCGCGAGCGTCAGAGCCATAACGCAAGCACGAGCAGAAGGGCGACGAGAAGAACGAAGACGAGCGTCAAATAGCGACGGATGGTGAGGAACTGCAGATGATTGAGGCGGTCGGCGGCAAACGCGATCGCGGCCCCGACCGGCGCATAGACCCCCTCCCAGATCGGATCGCGCAACGTGACATCGAAATGCGCCGGCGCGACCGCGCCCGGCGGCGGCATCGTCACCGTCTCGGTCGCGTCGAAGATCATCCGCCCGAAGACGCGGCGGATCGGCTGAACGAAACTGCCGGCGCCGTATTGGGTGAGCGGACTCGGATCGGGGAAGCCGCAATCCCAAGCCGGTGCGCGACGCAAGGCGCGCGAGGCTAGGCGGTGAACCGCATAAGCCGCGAGCCCGCCCGACAGCGCGATGAAGACGAGCACCAAGAGCCCGTTATAAGAGCTTCGGCTTGCCGCGATCGGGACGAGCGAGAGCCAAGGCATGGCGAGCTGCGCCGGCATCCGCGCGCCGACAAGGGCGTGCACCACCGGCGCAAGCGCATCAACGACCGTGCCAGGGAAGATGCCAGCGAGGAGACAGAAGAGCGCGAGCGTCGCCATCGCCGTGACCGAGAAGGCATCAACCTCGCGCGCCGCGCGCGCGGCGTCGGAGCGCGGACGGCCGAGGAAGGTGACGCCGAATGCCTTGACGAAGCAGGCCGCGGCCAAGGTCGCGGCCAGCGCTAGTAGCGCGCCGGTCGCGGGGATGAGGATTTTCAAGCCCCACTGCGGCAGATCGGGACTGACGAGGATCGCCTGGAAGGTGAGCCATTCGGAGACGAAGCCGTTGAGCGGCGGCAAGGCCGAGATCGCCACGCAGCCGATGAGAAAGGCAAGGCTGGTCGCTTTCATGCGATGGATGAGGCCGCCGAGATGCTCCATGTCGCGCTCCCCCGTCGCCGTCAGCACCGCGCCCGCGCCGAAGAACAGGAGGCTCTTGAAGAGCGAGTGGTTGAGCACGTGGAAGAGCGCCGCGGTGAGCGCGAGCGCCGCCGCCCAATCGAGACCATCGGCGCGGAAGGCGAGCGCGAGCCCGAGGCCGATATAAATGATGCCGATATTCTCGACCGTATGATAGGCGAGCAGCCGCTTCAGATCGTGCTCCATCAGGGCGTAGAGCACGCCCAGAACGGCGGTGGCACCGCCCAGCGCCAGCACGATCGTGCTCGACCACCAGCTCGGCTCGCCGAGGAGATCGAAGACGAGGCGAATCAAGGCATAGACCGCGACCTTGGTCATGACGCCGCTCATCAGCGCCGAGACGTGGCTCGGCGCCGCCGGGTGAGCGAGCGGCAGCCACGCGTGAAGCGGCACGATTCCGGCCTTGGAGCCGGCACCGAGCAGCACGAAGACCAGCACCAGCGCGGTGGTGGCCGGCGTGTGCGCGGCGCCGCGCATCGCGGCAAAGGCATAGTCACCCCCCGCCCCGGCAAGCACGCCGAAAGCGAGCAGCAAGCACAGCGTGCTGAAGCTTGCCATAACGAAATAGACGTAGCCGGCGCGCGTATTCTGGGCCTCGCGGTGATGCGCGATCACCAGCGCCCAGGAGGCGAGCGACATGAACTCCCAGGCGAAGAGAAAGCTGAAAGCGTCGGCGGCGAGGACGACCAAATTCATGCCGGCGAGGAAGGCGGGATAAAAAGGCAGCACGCGCAGCGGCGCCGGCTCATGCGCGCCATGGCCGAGCGCATAGAGGCTCGCCGCGGCGCCGCCGAGATCGACGACAACGAGGAAGAATGCCGCCAGCGCATCGACGCGGAAATGCGCGCCGAGCCAAGGGAGGCCAAGAGGCAAGACGCGCTCACCCGGCGCGAGGCCGCCGACGAGCGCAACCAAGGCCGTGGCCAGTGCTGCGCCGCAGACAAGAAAGGAAAGGCCATAGACGATCGCCGATCCGGCCTTGCCGCGCCCAACCGCGAGCGCGAGAAGCGCCAAACCCAGCAACGCGGCGACGCATCCTAATTCGAGATCGACCACCATCGGGCGCGCCTCGCGGCGTTACGTCTTGAGCCGAACGCCGCGCCCGCTGCCGGCGCTCGCGGCTCCCTCGCCGATGAGCTCGACGCCGGCCGTACTCAGCGCGCCGACCAGCTTCATCAACGAGTCGACATTGCCGCGGATGACCCCCTCGCTCGCTTCCATGCGCTGAATGGTCGGGACCGACAGACCGCTCAGCTCCGCCAAGCGGCGTTGGTCGATGCCGAGCAGGGCTCGCGCGGCGCGAAGCTGGGCGGAAGAAATCATGCTTGAGACATCAATTATCGTAACCTATCTACCGTTACTAATTATAAAAACAACGATATAACTGTGTCAAACATGATTATCGATGTCCCAGACCGCATCGGCTGTGCGGCATCAGACACACAAAGATCACGGGACAAGACGGAGCGGAGTGCGACGATGAGGCCCTAAAGGCGCGGCTCCGGTGCGACGCCATGCACAAGCCGGCATCGTTGAAGAGCGAATTTTGGGGTCGTGTATGGCGGTTTATTGGTGCCGATTCTTCGACCGCGACGGTCGTGTCTATGCCGCCGAAAAGCTCGTCTGTTCCCATCTCGACGACGCCATCGAGAAGGCGCGCCGCATTATGACGGACGGCGCGGGGAGCAGCTTCGAGCTTTGGGAGCGCTCGACCCGGGTGCATATCGAGTACTCACCGTCGGAGCAAACGAATTAGGGGCGGGTGCCAACCCCGCCGCGCCCACTGACGGTCGTGAGAATGCCGCGCGGATCGGCCGGCGCGCGATCGCCGGTCCAGACCACGTATTCATCCGGGCGCACCAGCACGAGCCGGGCTTCATAAGCCGCGCGGCCGGCGCCGCGATCATCGCGCACCAAGGTCAGCGGAACGCCAAGCGACTTGGCGGTTTGCGCGAACGCTTCGATCGCTTCGGAAGGCGCATCGAAAGCGAGCAGGGTGAAGCCGCGCCCGAGCTCTTCGAAGACGTTGCGGCCCGAGGAGAGAAGCTGCGGCGGCAGGTGATGTCCCGGCTGCGCCACGTAGGAATGCGTGCCATGGGCGCCGCAGGTGCCGCCTTGCGGACCCATCACCACCGACGACCCCTCGTAATGCGGCTCGTAGGTCATGAGACGCTGCCCGATACCGCTCTCGCGTTCCTTCCAGGCGCGCTCGAAGGCAGCGCGGTCGCGCTCCGGGTTGTAGCGTTCGAGAAATTCCTGATCCCAGCGGATGCGCCCGGCGATGAAGTCCTCGCCGGTCTCCTTGAAAATCGGGTGCCGTTCTTCGCCATAGGATCGCAGTAGCGCCTCACCGCCCCAGCCCGCGAGCCGCGCCGCCAGCTTCCAGCCGAGATTGGTTGCGTCCTCCAATCCGTTGTTCAAGCCGAAGCCGCCATAGGGCGGATGGCTGTGCGCCGCGTCGCCGGCGATGAACACGCGCTCGACCTGATATCGCTCGGCGACCGCGACGCGCAAATCCCAGAACCCGACATGATCGAACTCGCAGGCGAAGGGAAAGCCGGCGACGCGCTGGATCAAGCCCTTGAAGTCGTAATTGTCGGTGGTGGTGCCCGCCGGCACGGGCGCGTGGAAAAACCAGCCCTCGCCGACATCGATGCGGCCGAAGAATTGCCAATAGCCCTTCAGATCCGGATGGAGAACGTTGTAGGTCGAGCGCCCGGGAAAACGCTTCAGCCCCTCATGCAGCACGCGCGAGCGGAACACTGCCAGCACCATGGGCTGATCGAAATCGGCGCCGCCGCGTGCGATGCCGATTTGCTCGCGCACGTTGGAGCGCGCGCCGTCACAACCGACGAGGTAATCCGCCTCGATCGTCTCGCGTCCGCTCCCGCCCGCCTCGACGATCGTCGCGCGCACACCGTCCGCGTCCTGCTCGACGCCCTCGACCGACCAGCCGAACCGGCTTTCGACATTGGACAAGGTCCTCATCCTCGCGCGCAGCACCTTTTCCGTGAGGTATTGCGGCAGGCGCTCGACGTTCTGGAAATAATAAGGGCGAATGATCTCGCGCTGCGGCGGCGCGAACCAATACTCGCTCATCAGGCTGCCATAGGCGGTGATGCCGCTGATCGGATAGCCCGGCGGCAGGATGCGCTCGGCGCGCAGCGCGTCGGCGATGCCCCAGCGATAGAAATGCTCGAGCGTGCGCGGCGAGAGGTTCTGCCCCTTGGGGATGCGCTGCGGCTCGAAGCGGCGCTCGATCAGCGCACAGGAAATGCCGCGTAAGCCCAGCTCCAGCGCCAGCGCCACGCCCACCGGCCCGCCGCCCGCGATGATCACCTGATGCCGTTTTTGCATGGACTCTTCTCCTGCCACCCAGCCTGACGGATTCGCGCTTATGGTTGGCACAGAATCGCGGCGAAGAAAACCATGGGCGATCCAACGGGGATGGGCGACGCCGCCCTGCCCATCAACGGCGCGCTTCGACCTCTGCGCCGAGGCACGATCGCGGAGCGCCAAAGGTGCGGGGTCTTGATCTACATCAAAGGAGGGAAAATCGCGACCCCATTAAAATATGCAGCGATAACGAAGTCGGGTGCTGGCGGGAGATGCGCATGCCTTACGACGAAACACCTTGCAGCTGCGGCGGTCCACCGGGTTCCTGTTCCGGAAGCTGCGCAAATGATGCCGGTCTCCTCACCACGCTTACCCGCCTGCCGAGCTCGCGCCGCGAATTTATCAAGGGGGTGATCGCCTCCGGTGCGGTCGCCTCGGTGGCTGGCCAGTTCGCGCCGCGCGCCTTGATTGCCTCGGCTCATGCCCAAACCCCCGGCACGGTCGAGCGGCTGATGACGCTCAGCGTCAACGGCCGCGACCGGCGCGTCGATGTCTTGCCGCAGGAGACGCTCACGCAAACCCTGCGCTACAAGCTCGGCCTGCCCGGCACCAAGCTCGGCTGCGATCATGGCGAATGCGGCGCCTGCACGGTGCTGGTCGACGGAGTCGCGGTCTATTCCTGCATGACGCTGACGCAGCGCGTGCGCGCCCACAAGATCACCACGATCGAAGGCATCGAAGGTCCGAACGGCGAGCTGCACAAGGTCCAACAGGCTTTCGTCGACGAACTCGCGCCGCAATGCGGTTTCTGCACACCTGGGCAGATCATGTCGGCGGTCGCTCTCCTGAGCGCCAATCCGAGCCCCACCGCCACCGAGGCGCGCCTCGCGATGTCCGGCAATCTCTGCCGCTGCGGTGCCTACGACCATTACCTCAGAGCGATCATGCGCGCGTCGGTGGAGACGTGACATGGCATACAAACTGATCGGTCAGAATTTCGTTCCGCCGGACCTAACCGCCAAGGTGCGCGGCAAGGCGAGCTATGCCGAGGACATGCGGGCGCAGGGCATGCTTTTCTGCAAGCTCCTGCTGAGCCCGATGCCGCATGCGCGGGTGCGCAAGATCGATGCCTCGAAGGCGCTCGCCATGAAGGGCGTGGTCGCCATCCTGACGGCGCATGACGTGCCGCAATTCATGCCGCCGCGCACGCCGATCCTGACCAACGAGCCACTCTTCGTCGGCGCGCCGATTCTTGCGGTCGCGGCCGTCGACGAGTTGACCGCGGCCAACGCGATCGAGGCGATCAAGGTCGATCTCGAGCCCCTGCCCTTCACGCTCGATCCGCTGCAAAGTCTCCACCCTGGCGGCCCGAACGCGCGTAGCGACGGCAATGTCGGCAATGTGAGTTACCCCGTTCGCACCGTGAAATGGGCGGCGGAGGACTTCGCCGCGGCGGGCGCGGGCCGGTTGCCGATGGGCAAGCCCGCCGCCGCCTGGAGCTTCGGCGATCTCGAAGCCGGCTTCCGCGAGGCCAAGCTCGTGATCGAAAAAAGCTTCGTCACCGGCGGCGTCGCGCATGAATGTCTTGAGACGCGCTCGGCGCTGGCTTATTGGCAGAACGGCAAATGCATCCTCTACGGCTCGACCCAGGGCCA
>JBJKPV010000129.1:0-3725 GCA_046706015.1 Allostellaceae bacterium
TAGCCTCAAGGATTCCGATCGCCATATCGTCGACAGTATCGGCGCGCTGCTCGACGATGCGGGCGCGCTGAAGCGGGTGCGTCGCCTGCAGGCGGAGCCGCTAAGCCTCGATCGCGCGCTTTGGGCCAAGCTCGCCGCGCTTGGCTGGCTCGGGGCTTCAGTTCCGGAGGCGCAGGGCGGTGTCGGGCTTGCACCTGGCGAGATCGCGCTGCTCTTGGAGCATGCCGGCAAGCGGTTGATGCCCGAGCCGCTGGTGCTGGCTTTGGGCGGTGCTCGTCTCCTTGCACGTTGCGACGGTAAGGCGGCAGCGCTGCTCGCGGACGTCATCGCCGGCAAGACGATCGCCGTGCCGGTCGAAGGCATTGCTGAAGGCGGACCCGTCGCCGAGCTCGACCGTTCCGGCCGCGCCCAGGGCCGCAGCGCGCATGTCAGCGACGGCCATGTCGCTGACGTTTTCCTAATTCTGGTCGCCGCCGGCGGCATGATTCAGCTTTGCGCGCTTCCACGCGACGCCGCGGGCTTGACCATCGAAAGCGACGAGACCGTCGATGGCGGCTCGATCACGCGGCTCGCGCTCGACGGCGTCGCGCGCACGGATCTGAGTGTGCTGCTCGAAGGTGAGGGCGCGCGCGCCGCCTTTGCCGAGGCGCGCGATTTGATGCGCCTCGGTCATGCCGCGTTGCTCGTTGGGCTGATGGATGCGGCGCTCGCCATGACCGTCGCCTATCTCAAGGACCGCAAGCAGTTCGGCGTGCCGATCGGCAGCTTCCAGGCGCTGCAGCACCGCGCCGCCTCGCTCTTTGTCGTCATCAAGGCGTCGCGCGCGCTGCTCTACGAGGCGTGCCGGGCCGGGCCTGAGCGGCGCGGCGTCGCGGCGCTCGGCGCCAAGGCCTATGCCGCGCAATCGGCGCTGCAAACTGTCAAGGAATGCGTTCAGCTTCACGGTGCCATGGGCTATACCGAAGAGCATGATATGAGCCTGTTCTTCCGCCGCGCCATGGCGCTTGCGGTCGCCGGCGGCGATGCCGCCTCGTGTCGCAAGCTGCTCTATGCCGAGCGGCAGAAGATCCGCGCCATCTGATCGAAAGCTTTGTCCAACACCGATGAGGAGTGCCATGCCGGAGCCATGGGGCAAGAATGTTCTGGTCGAGTTCGAGGACGGGATCGCCTGGGTCTCGCTCAACCGGCCGGAGAAGCGAAACGCGATGAGCCCCGCGCTCAACGCCGAGATGCTCGAGACGATCGACGCGCTTGAGGCCGATGAGCGCTGCGGCGTGCTGGTGCTGACCGGTTCGGGCGATTCCTTCTCGGCCGGCATGGATCTGAAGGAGTATTTCCGCGCCACCGATGATGCGCCACAGGTCGAGCGGCTGCGCGTCTATCGCGTCGCCGCGAGCTGGCATTGGCGCCGGCTCTTGACCTATTTCAAGCCGACCATCGCGATGGTGAATGGCTGGTGCTTTGGCGGCGCCTTCACGCCGATGATCGCCTGCGATATGGCGATCGCGGCCGAGGAGGCCACTTTCGGCATCTCCGAGATCAATTGGGGCATCATCCCCGGCGGCAATGTGTCGAAGGTTTTGTCGGTGGTGATGAACTACCGCAAGGCACTTTATTACATCATGAGCGGCGAGACTTTTGACGGGAAGCGCGCGGCCGAGCTGGGCGTCGTCACCGAGGCGGTGCCGAAGGCGCGGCTCAAGGAGCGCACGCGCGAGGTCGCGCAAAATCTTCTCAAGAAGAATCCGACCGCGCTGCGCCAAGCGAAGGTCGCGTTCAAATATGTCGACGAGATGACCTGGGACGAATCCGCCGAATATCTGATGGCGAAGATCGATCAGCTCCAGATCGTCGATCCCGAGAAGGGTCGCGCCAAGGGCATGACCCAGTTCCTCGATCAGAAGACCTATCGCCCCGGCCTCGGCGAGTACAAGCGCGAGAAGTAAGCCGCGCCGCGGCGTGTTACGAAATCACCGGCAGCAGCAGATAGGATGGCTGCTGCCCGCCGGTGTGGACCGTATTGGTGCCGTCGAAGATCGCGGGCGGCCGGTCCTTCGGGTCGTTATGGGTGAACCAGGCGACGCCCTGGAAGGGCGGCTTCGAGCCCGGCCGCTCGAAATCCGTGCCGGCGACGATGAGTTTCAGGGTTGAGCCCTTGGGCAGGAAAAGCCCCATCGGGTAGACCTCGACCTCGATCTCGTAGACTTCGCCGGGCGTCAAGGGCTGCTTTTCGTCATGCGGGTGGAACGGGAAGTAATCGGTCGAGCGCTTCGGGTCGCGCTTGCGCTGCGAGACGCGCAGCCAGCCTTGCGTCACCGGACAAGCGGGCTCGGGCGCGCCGATGAAGGTCATCTCCTTGCCCTCGGGATCGAAGGCACAGAGCGTCGTAAAGACATCCATGTCGGCCGTGCTCGACGAGACGAAGAGCTTCAGCATCACCGGCCCGACGATCTCGGTGTCCTTGGCGAAAGGCGCGGTGGTGAAGGAAAGCCCTTGCGTCATCGCGACATAGCTCTCGCTCGCGCCTTTGGCGGGCGCCGTCGTGTCGAGGCTCTTCTTGCTCGTGTCGAGATAGAACTTGGTCCATTTCGTTTCGGGCAGCGGCCATGATTTCGCTTGGTGCACCCGCTTGTTCGTGTCGCCGGGCGCGCGGATCTGCACCTCGATCCGCGGTTCCTTCTCCCAGCCATTGTCGAGGCCTTTGAGATAGTGGTCGAAGAAGCGCTTTTGCAGCGCCACGTTTTTGGGCTGGAGGAAGGTGTGGAAATAGGAGCCGCCCTGGACCTTGAGCCATTTCTCCTTCGACGCGACGCCGACGAAGCCGCCGACCGTGCCGCGCAGATGCAAGCCCAGCCCGCCCCAATTCGCGACCACCAAAATCGGCAGATCGATCTTGCTCAGATCGGGCGTCCGCGATTGGTACCACGCGTCATTGAGCGGATGCGCGAGCAGATCGGCGAGGTAATCCGCTCGATTGGCGGCGAGCTCGTCGGCGCTGAGGCTCGCGGGGCCGGTGGTGCGCGCGCCGGTATAGATGTCGTGATAGGGGCTCTCGGGATTGCCGTGCTGATTGCGCAGCACCGAATTGCGCCACCAGCGCCCGAGGAATCCCCCGGCATAGATGCCGTCGGCGCGCGTGCGGTCGCGGTAGAAATCATAGGTTCCCTGCCAGGGCAGCAGCGCGGCCAGATGCGGCGGCCTCTGTGCCGCGACGCTCCATTGCCCGGCCGCGTAATAGGAAATGCCGAGAAGCCCGACCTTGCCGTTGCATTTGGGATGAACGCCGGCCCATTCGATCGCGTCGTAGAAATCGCGGAATTCTTCCGGCGAATTGGGCGCGAGCCGCCCGGGCGATTTTCCGGCGCCGCGTGAATCGACCTTGATGACGATATAGCCGTCCGGCACGAAGCATTCAGGATCGGGCGTCTCGAAGACGAGATGCTTGCAGGAGGAGGCGGTCAGGATCTCGGGATAGTGTTTCTCGAGCGTGGCCCAGGCCTCGCTCATGAATTCCCTGAGCGGCACGTCCTTGCCATAGGGGCCGAAGGTCATAAGAACGGGGAATTTTCCCTCGGCCTTGGGCGTGAACATGTTGGCACGCAGGATCGCGCCGTCGCGCATCGGGATCGCGATGTCGGTCTCGACGGTCATCTCGTATCGCGGAGAATTCATGGCGTCACTCCCTCCCGCCGCGCTTGGCGCAGGCGCTTGGCGCGGCGCCTTGC
>JBJKPV010000130.1:0-3428 GCA_046706015.1 Allostellaceae bacterium
CCGCATTCTTGTGGAAAATCTTTTCCATCACCGCTTCGGTGTAGCCGAGCTCGTTCCATTCCTTGAAGAGCCGGTCATAAGGGATGCTCGGATAGTCGCTGCCAAACATCACCTTGTCCTGAAGCCGGGCGCGGATGTCGATCTTGAGCTGCGGCGGAAAATATTTCGGTGCCCAGCCCGACATCTCCCCGAACACGTTGCCCTTGTGGAGCGCGATCGCGGTCATCTCGTCGACCCAGGGCCAGCCCGGATGGGCCGCGACGATGGTGAGGTCGGGGAAATCAGCCGCCAGATCGTCGCTTGCGGAGGGATGCGCGTGACGGATGCGCGCGCCGAGGCCGCCGGGCATTCCCGCGCCCATGCCGGTGGTGCCGACATCGATCATGACCGGCGCCTTGAGCGCGTTGATGGTCTCGAACAGCGGATAGAGCCGCCGGTCGTTGACGGCGAAATGGCCCATGATGGGATGGAAATGGAAGCCGAGCATCTTGAGCTCGGTGATCGCCTTTTTCGCCTGCTGGATCGCGATCTCGCCCTTGAACGGATCGACCGCGGCCCAGGCCTGGATGATCCGGTCGGGATGGCGCTCCTGCATGCTCTTGACGTATTCGTTCGAGCAGGGCGGCGTCGCGGTCGTGGTCTCGAGGTCGAGCGCCACCAACACCGCCTCGACCTCGGCCTTGGTGAACTCGGCAACGACGTCGTCTTCCTCTTTCCAGGTCCAGGCGCGGTTCCAGTATTTCGCGAGCGCCTCGACATAGGGCCCCTGGCATTTGATCCAGGGCTCGGTATTGGGATAGCAGTGCAGATCGATCTTGCGCATGATCACTTCGACTGAATTTTATTTGCCACCATCTCGACCAGCGCCTTCTTCGAGACCTTGCCAAAGGTCGAAAGCGGGAAGTCGGTCATGATTTCCAGCCGCTCGGGCAGCTTGAATTTCGCGATCTCTTTGGTCACGAGATAGGCGACCAGCTCTTCGAGGGTGAGCGCCGCGCCCTTCTTCAGGATGACGCAGGCGCACATGCGCTCGCCCATGATCGCGTCCGGCATGGCGACGCAGGCCACGTTCTGCACGGCCGGATGCGACAGGATCAGATTCTCGATCTCCTCGGCGCTGATCTTCTCGCCGCCGCGGTTGATGAGGTCCTTCTTGCGCCCCTCGACGAGATAGGCGCCCGAGGGATGCTGCCGCATCAGATCACCCGAGCGGTAGAACCCATCCGAGGTGAAGGCCTTGGCGTTGTGCTCCGGCGTGCCGTAATAGCCGCGCAACGTGTAGGGACCGCGCGCGCAGAATTCGCCGACCTCGCCGAAGGGAACGATGTTGTCGTCGTCGTCGAGGAGCCTCACCTCGTCCTCGGGCGAGATCGGGAACCCGACCGTCTCCATCCGCACATCCTCGGGATCGTCGATCTTGGCGAACATGAGCATGCCTTCCGACATGCCGAAATTCTCCTGCACGAAGACGGAGGGGATGAGTTCCTTGGTCTTGTGCCGCGTCTCGGGCTGAAGGCGCTGACCGCCGCTCTGGATATAGCGGACCGAGGAGGTGTCGTATTTCGTAACCTCCGGGCTGTTGATGAGACGGATCAAGAGCGCAGGCACCACTTTGATGTGTGTCACGTGGTGCTTTGCGATCAGCGGGAAGACGTCTTCCGGCCGCGTCGACTGGCTTAAGACGATCTTGCCGCCGTTGAACATGAAGCCCTGGATGCCGGGGCAGGCGAGCGGCAGATTATGCGCGATCGGCAGCATCAGGAGCAGAACCGAATCGCCGGTGACGCCGCAGACTTCCGAGGCGCGCTTGGAGTTGTACGCGTAATCGTTGTGGGTGCGCGGAATGAGCTTCGGCACGCCGGTGGTGCCGCCCGAAAGTTGGAAGATGCAGGGGTCGGTCGGGTCGATCTTGATCTTGTCGATCTCGCTCGCCGGCAATTTGGCCTTGCGCTCGATCAGATCGATCAGCGAGATCTCGTCCGCCGCCGGCTTGCCCAAGGTGATCGCGAATTTGCAGCACGGGCTCTCCTTGCGCACGCGGCGCACCATCGGCCCGAACTCGAAATCGCTCTGCCGCTCGGGATAAACGCAAGCAACGGCCTGCGCCAAATGCACGAACTGACTCACCTCGTTGTAGCGATGGGTGGCGAGCGCCGCGATCGGAATGCAGCTGATCTTCTGCAGCGCGAAATAGAGGATCACGAATTCCGCGACGTTGGGCAAGGTCAGCACGACGCGATCGAGAGGCTTGAAGCCGAGCTCCAAGAGGTTCAGGGCGAGTTTGGTGCTGAGCGCATCGAGCTCGGCATAGGTGATCTGGCGGTCGCGATCGATGATGCAAACGCGCGGTCCGAATTTCTTGAAGACCGCGGCGAACTCGTCGCGCAGGGATTTATCCTGCCAATACCCCTTGGCGCGATAGCGCGCGGCGAAGTCGGGCGGAAACGGAACGACGCCTTCGAGCATGCGGCCCCCTCAGGTCGAGCTGGCGAAGCCGCCGTCGACGACGATGATCTCGCCGGTGACGAAGCGATTGCTTTGGATAAGCGACATCATCGTCTCGGCGACGTCATCGGCCGTGACGCAGCGTTTCAAGGGCGTCGCCCGGGCGCGCCGCGCCATCAAATCGTCATAGCGATCCTTCAGCATGCGCTTCATCCAGTCGCCTTCCATCCAACCGGGCGCGACCGCGTTAACCCGGATCTTCGGGCCGAGATTGAGCGCCAGGGTCTTGGTGAGGTTGACGACCGCCGCCTTGCTCGCGGCATAGGGCAGCGGCTGCGGCCCGGGGCGAAGCCCGACGATGCTCGCCGTGTTGACGATGCAGGGCTCCGGCGCCTCCTTCAAGAGCGGCAGCGCCGCGCGCGTCACCGAGAAGATCCCGCGCACGTTGACGGCGAAGACATGGTCCCATTCCTCAACCGAGAGCCCGTCCATGTCCTTGGGGCTGACCTCGGTGGTGGTGCCCGCATTGTTGATGAGCACGTCGAGCCGCCCGAAAGCATCGCTGACCTTCTTCAGCATCGCGCGCACGCCCGGATCGTCGGAAACGTCGCATTGGCACAGCAAGGTCTTGGCGCCCGCCTTCTCCGCCTCGGCGGCAACTTCGCGGGCCTGGGCCTCGCTGCGGCTGAAGTTGATTGCCACGTCGTAACCCGCGCGTGCGAGCGCCAAAGCGGCACTGCGTCCGATTCCGTTGGCCGCTCCCGTCACGAGGCCGGCTTTGCGTGCTGTCGGCATGAAGTCTCCTTATTTCGTGGGCCATTTATGAGGCCTTGCCCACGACTGTCAAGGAAAGGGTCCCGGCGCCGCGGCGGCGGCGGCGAGCTCTCACAAGTGGTTAAAAACCGGCACGACGAGAAGGCTCGCTG
Organism: Allostellaceae bacterium; assembly: GCA_046706015.1. Classification (GTDB taxonomy): domain Bacteria; phylum Pseudomonadota; class Alphaproteobacteria; order ATCC43930; family CGMCC-115725; genus CAIKMD01. The sequence continues at coordinate 3,372 of JBJKPV010000130.1, forward strand.
GATATCCGCTCGCGCCGAGAAGGATCGGCGCGGCGATGGCGACAGGACGACCCTCGA
>JBJKPV010000131.1:0-5702 GCA_046706015.1 Allostellaceae bacterium
GAACTCGATTCCTATGCCGCGCATGACCGCAAGGCCGGTCAGGACATCGTCACGATCTTTCCGACCGAGGGCGTCTTTGCCATCGCCTCGCCGACGGCGATCGTCAAAGGCGGGCCGCATCCCGCCGCGGCCAAGGTCTTCGCGCAATTCATGATCAGCGACGCCGTGCAGAACACTTTTCCGCAGAAAGGCATCTATGCCGCGCGGGTCGATGTGCCGCCGCCGCCGGGCAGCCCCAAGCTCAGCAGCCTGAAGCTGATGGCGCTCGATTTTGCCGACCTCGCGCAACGCGAAGGCGAGATCAAATCGCACTTCAACGAGTTCTTTCAGTAAGTCGCCGTGAGGCGGGCGGCGCGGCGCGCCGTCCGCCTTGCGTCGCGGAGCGTGTTCCGATCAGATTGAGCCGACCACGCTCTCGATTGGTTGGTTTTGTCGTGTTTTCTGCGCCGAACCGGCTTCCACTTCGGCGGAAAACGCTTTTAGGAGAGCGCGCCTTCTTTTTCGGGGACCGCCTCGTCGAGCGCGCCGTACCAGCCCTTCTCGGAGATGTCGATGAGGATCCCTTCCGGGTCGGTGTATTTGCGCTCGTAATTCATGCCCTTGGGGTCGCCCAGGTCGAAGCAATAGCTGCCGCCCTCGGCCTCGATCGCAGCCTCGGTCGCTTTGAAATCGGCAACGCGGAAGCCGAAATGATGGATGCCGTGGCGCCCATCCGCGGTCGTGGCGCCTGGGCGGTTGGTGTTGGCATAGTTGAGGATGGCCAGATTCATCAGGCCGTCGGTTAGGTAAATCGCCCGGTCCTTGACCTCGAAGGCGCGCTTCATCTCGAAGATCTTTTCGTAAAAGCGCGCCGAGGCTTCCATGTCCTTCACCACGATCGCCAGATGCCGCAATTTTGCCATGGCCCGAACTCCTCGTTGATCGCCGCCCGATGGCCAGATGGTACGCCAAGGACGTCAATTCTGCCATCGCCGCGCGAATTGCCGCGCCTGGCTTCCCAACCCGCACCCCGCCAAGTAGATTACGGCCGAAACTTTTGCGTGCGACGCCAGGGCGTCGGCAACCGGACCGGGAGGGCGACTATGACGGTGAATAACAAGAATGGCTGGCGGCGGCGGGATGTCCTGCGGCTGGGCGGCGTGGCCGGCCTTGCCGGCGTCGCGGCTTCCACCGGTCTGACGACCTTCAACCGCGCGGCGCGGGCGGCGACCGCGCCGCTGCCCGTCAACATCGTCAATACCGCGTCCAACAGCACCATGGCCCTCCAGGTGCTGCTGAAACAGCAGGGATTTTTCGAGGAATTCGGCGTCGCGCCGACGACCCTCAACGTCGCCGACGGCTCGAAGCTGATGGGTGCGTTGTTCAGCGGCAGCAGCGACATCTGCATGCTATCGGGCTTCAGCCAGGTATTTCCAGCGATCGCGCGTGGCGGCAAGGTGAAGACTCTGGCTGGTGCCGGCCTGCTGTTGCAGGATGCGATCTATTCGGCCAAGCCCGATATCCATCGCGTCAAGGATCTCGAGGGCAAGACAGTCGGGACTGGTTCGCCCGGCGCGCTCCTCTATGATTTCACCGTCGCCCTGCTGCGCAAGAAGGGTGTCGATGTCAGCAAGGTGCGCTTCGTCAACATCGGCAGCAGCGCGTCTGTGTTCAAAGCCGTGGTCGCCGGAACCGTCGATGCCGGGCCGTCCTTGATCGACGTCTATCCAGTCCAAAAGAAATATGGCGTTCATTCGCTGATCGACGGCGATCTGTGGAAGGAACTGCCCGAATTCACCTATCAGGCGTCCTACGCCTCCGATCGGGCCATCGCGGAGAAGCGCGAGGCGCTGGTTCGCGTGCTCGCCGCCTATGGCAAGCTCTATCGTTTCATCTCCGGACCCGGCTCGCGCGAGGCCTTCCTCAAGGCGCGGGCGACCGTGTTCAAGCATTCCGATCCGGTCGAGGCGGAATTCGAATGGACCTTCGCCCAGAAATATCATCCCTACGCCACCGATCTGGTGCTGAGCGAGGAGCGGATCCGCTATATGCAGAACCTGAACGTCGAATTCGGCGTCCAGAAGAAGATCCTTCCTTTCAACGAAGTGGCAGACATGTCGCTCGCGAAGGAAGCGGTGAAGCTTCTGGGCTGAAGCCGAACGCGCGATCGGACGCTTCACGTCGAGTCGAAGGAGCACCATGCCGTCATCTCCCATCGATACGCACACCCATGTGATCTCGGGCGATGACGCGCGCTATCCGCGGGCGCCAATCGGCGGCCACCAATCGGATTGGTCGAAGGAGCGGCCGGTCAGCGTCGAGCGGATGGTCGCGGCGATGGACGCCGCCGGCGTCGCGAAGTCCGTTCTGGTGCAGGCTTCGACCTGCTACGGGCACGACAATTCCTATGTCGCCGACGCCGTCGCGGCGCATCCCGATCGCTTCACCGGCGTCTGCTCGATCGACGTGCTCGCGCCCGATGCGTGCGATGTACTGCGCTCATGGCTCGGCAAAGGCTTTACCGGCTTGCGGCTCTTTACCACCGGCAGCACGATGCCGGGCCAGCAACTGGGCTGGCTCGACGACCCGAAGTCGTTTCCCGTTTGGGAGCTCGCGAGCGAGCGCGGCATTCCGATCTGCCTTCAGATGACGGCCAAGGCGATCCCGCAAGTCGTCACCTTGGCGACACGGTTCCCGAAGGTATGCGTGCTCCTCGATCATTTCGCGCGGCCGTCTTTGGAGGACGGCCCGCCCTACGCGGCAGCCGGGAGCTTGTGGGAGCTGGCAAAGTTCCAAAATGTCTATCTGAAGGCGACGCCGCACACTTTTGCCGCGGCGCGGCAAGGCAAGGCAACACCCGACAGCTTCTTTCGCCGTGCGGTCGACGTGTTTGGGGCTCGGCGGATCGCGTGGGGTTCCAATTTTCCAGCGGCGGCGGGGACGCTGGCCGAGCTGCTGGCGATGGCGCAGGAGGCCTTTGCCGCGCTGACGGCCGAGGAGCGTGAGTGGATCTTCACGCGCACTGCGCTGACGCTCTATCCATCGCTCGTGACGAGCCCGAGCCGCGCATGAACGGCACGGACGCCGGCGTCGCGGACAAGGTTCAATCGCGCGGCCGCAAGGTCAAGCTCGCGATCCGCGATGTTTCCAAGACCTTCCGCGTGCGTGGCACCGGGGCGCAGAAGGCCTATCTCCTGCCGGTGCTGCGCCAGATGAGCTTCGATGTCTATGACAACGAGGTGGTCTCGCTCATCGGCGAAAGCGGCTGCGGCAAGACGACCTTGGTGCGCATCGTTCAGGGCCTCATTCGCCTCGATACCGGCACGATCCTCGTCGACGGCACCGAGGTCAAAGGCCCGGGCCGCGATCGCGGCTTCGTCTTTCAGCAAGCCAATCTCCTGCCCTGGCGTACGGCGCGGCAGAATGTCGAATTCGGGCTGGAGCTTCAGCATCTCGATCGCGCCGCGCGCGCCGACCGCGCGCCCGAGCTGCTCGATCTCGTCGGGTTGGGCGCGGCGAGCGAGCAGTTTCCGCACCAACTCTCGGGCGGCATGCAGCAGCGCATCGGCCTCGCGCGGGCACTCGCTATCGATCCGGCGATCCTGCTCATGGACGAGCCCTTCAGTGCGCTCGACGCGCAAAATCGCGAGATCCTCCAGCAGGAGCTGCTGCGCATTCACCGCCAGACTGGCAAGACGACCCTCTTCGTCACCCACGATCTCGACGAGGCGATCTATCTGAGCGACCGGATCGTCGTGCTCGCGGCGAAGCCGGGACGGGTCAGGCGGATCATGGAAGTGCCGTTCCCGCGTCCGCGCGACGAGCTGCCGCGCTTGCGCGGCGATTCCCGATTCCAGGAGATGCGCGCCGAGATGTGGGATCTGATCCGCAGCGCGACGCCGGCGCGCGGCGCGGCGTGAGGCGCGAGCGATGACGGATCTGCCGAAAAGCCAGATGCCGGTGGTCGGCCCGGCCCGGGCGGAGGACGAAGCAATCGAGGAAATCGGCCCGCCGCCGCGCCAATATCGCTACCGGCTGTTGCGGCTTGCCTCGTTCCTTTTTGTGATGCTCGCCTGGGAAGTGCTCGGCCGCCAGGTCGCGCCGCTCTTCATGTCTTATCCCAGCGCCATCGCCCGCGCCGCCGTCGAGATGACCAGCGACGGCGAGCTTCTCGGGGCGCTGCTCGAGAGCCTAAAGACGCTCCTGCTCGGCTTTGGCATCTCCTGTGTGCTCGGCGTCGCGCTGGGCTTGGCGATCGGCCGCTATCGCGCGGTCGAGGCGATGAGCGACTGGCTCGTCAACGCGCTCTATGCGACGCCGCTGGTGGCGATCACTCCGCTTGTCATCCTGTGGTTCGGGCTCGGTTTCGAGGCCAAGCTTTTCATCGTGATCATCCTCGCGATCTTTCCGGTCCTCATCAACACGGCGAGCGGCGTGCGTAACGTCTCGGAATCGCTGATCGATGTCGGCACCGCCTTTGCCGCGAACGAGCGCGAGATTTTCGTCAAGATCATCTTTCCCGCCGCCTTGCCTTACATGATGACCGGTCTGCGCCTCGGCATCGGGCGCGCGATCATCGGCATGGTCGTCGCCGAGTTCTTCACCGCGATCACAGGTCTGGGCGCGTTGATCGTCAAATATGGAAACCAATACGACACGGCCTCGATGTTCGTGCCGATCCTCGTCCTGATGGCGCTAGGCATCCTCCTGACTGCGATCGTGCGCCGCGCCGAGGCCTGGATCGCGCCCTGGAAGATCACCGAAGACGAATAGCGCCGACCTCGTCGCGGTGCGCTGGGCAATGCCTTACAACGGCACTTCCCTTCCGCTGCGGCAATCCTTGTAGATGCGGCGCGATTCGAGCGGCTTGCCGTCGAATCGATCCTTCATCCAGTCCGCGATGAAGGCGCGCACGTCGAGATTGTCGGTCACGCCATGGACCTCGCCGCGGTAGATCACCAAGGTCTTCGGTCCGGCGATCTCGTCATAGAGAAGGTGGGTGTGTTCGATCGGGCTCAAATCGTCGTCCTCGCCGGCAACGATGAGGTAGGGGCAGGTGATGCGCGGCCCGAGCCCTTGAAGCGTCAGCTTCTTGGCAAATTCATCGAACGCCGCGTCGTCGTCGTACCCGGCCATCCACATATAGCGGTCGCGGAAGACCGGGATGGCGTGGTTGAGAAGCGTGTCCTGGCCCGGCTCGTGGCAGACGTAGAACCCGGCCGCCGCCTTGTAGCGCGGATCGGCGGCGACGATCTGTGTGAGCCAGAACGAGCCCATGCTGATCCCGGTGATGCCGATGCGCTCGCTATCGATCTCGTGGCGTGCGCGCAGAAAATCCATCGCCGCCTTGCCGGCATCGATGAAATTGCTTTCGGTGCAGCAAATCTTGCGCGCGATCCGCGCCTCGTTCTGACCCGGCCCGTCGAAGGCCAAGACCGCCATGCCGCGCTCGAGGAATTTATCCGACGGCGAGGTGACGAGCAGCTCCTTGAAATTGTCCATGCCGCCGAGAAAAACGACACAAGGCACGCGCCCGTTCGCGCCGGGTGGAAAGTGCAGATAACCGGGAAGCGAGGTTTGCCCGAAGGGGATCTCGACCTTCTCGACGCGATGCCCGGCATGGGCGATGAAACGCTCGTAGCAGGCGTTTTTGTGCGTGCTGAGCTCGAGATTGACCGGATCGTCGTCGGCGTGAATGGGACCTTGCGCCATGGTGTAAAAGC
>JBJKPV010000132.1:0-9580 GCA_046706015.1 Allostellaceae bacterium
TTGGCGAACATCATGCGGATGAGGTCATCGGGCCGCGGCAGGCTGCCGGTATGAGTCGTAAGGATTCGTTCCGTGCTGCGCTTCATGGTTGACTCCATCGCGCCGGGTTGAGGAAATGCGTCTCCGCCCTGCGCAATGATGATCTCATGAATCGCCTCTCTCTCGCACCCGTGACGCTCAACGACGTCGAGCCGCCCGCCCTCATCACCGCTGCGGCATCGGCCGGGTTCGACGCGGCCGGGCTGCGCGTTCTGGGCGCCCCAGGCGCCGCGCCGGTGACACCGCTGACCGGCAACCGGCAACGGATCGCCGCCATCGCCGCCGCCTGCGCCGATACCGGGATCGCGATCTTCGCCGCGACTGGGATCTGGCTGGTGCCCGATTTCGACCTCGATTCGGTTCGGCCGGCCCTGGAGGTGGCGGCGCGGCTCGGCGCGGAATGGTTCGTGACGGTCGGAAACGACCCGGACGAGATGCGTATGACCGACAATCTCGGCCGGCTGGCCGCCGCCGCAGCCTCGTCCCGGCTTCGCCTCTCGGTCGAGCTCATGCCCTATACAGCTTTGAATTCTCTTGAGAAAGCGGATCGCGTCGTGGCCGCGAGCGGGGGCGCCAATGTCGGCCTCCTGATCGACGCGCTTCACCTTGCCCGCTCCGGCGGTACACCCGAAGCGGTCGCGCGCTTGCGCCCCGAGCGAATCGCCTATCTGCAACTTTGCGACGCGCCGCGCGCGTCGCCGGACGGCATGCCACTACGGGTTGAGTCGCTCACTTCACGTCTCTACCCTGGGGAGGGAGAACTGCCCCTCTTGGCCCTCATCGAGGCTCTTCCGGCCGATATTGTGATCGACGTCGAGACGCCGGTCGCGGCCGACCGCGCTCTGCCACCCGAAGAACGCGCCGCCAAGGCTGCCGCCGCGACAAGACGTCTCGTCTCTGCCAAAAACAGCCTTAAATCAAGTTCAAACCGTTGAAATTCAATAATTTACACTGGGGCACTTAAAACAGGTGCGATCGGCACCAATATTGTGCCAAGATGCGCGCCGGCCGGCCGACCTGGGCCGGCGCATCCATCACGATGTAGTGCGAGCTAGATATCATGCGGGCCAATTTCGCCGGCGCCGATGCCGTAGAACAGCCGCTTCCTTCGGCTGAGACGGCGGGAGCAGCAACCGACGAGAACAACGTTACTGTCGAGGGTTTGCCGCGCGGCAATATCGCTGTCGATGCCGGCTCCGGCGATGCTATGCAACATTATCTGCGCGAGATCTCCGTCGCGGAGTTGCTGACGCGCGAGCAAGAAGTGCAGCTGGCGCAGCGCATCGAGGCCGGACGGGCGGCAATGCTGGCGGCGCTGTGCCGCACCGAATTGTTGCGCCAGGCGATCAAGCAATGGCGCGAAGGGCTTGCCAAAAGCACGATTCTCTTGCGCGACGTAATCGATCTCGCGGCGACGCGTCAGCGCCTCAAGGGCGATGCCGAGGCGCCGGTCGACGAGAACGGAACGTCTTCGGCGCTGACACAGCTCGAGGCCGAGCTTCTGCCGGACATCACGGCCGCCTTCGCGCGCGCGGTCAAAGTTGGACGCGGGCGTCCCAAGGCCCTAACGAGCGCCTTGGCCGACATCGTGCTGCAGCCCTCCGAGGTCGATCGGCTCGCGCACCGCGTGAAAGAAGCGAGCCGGCGCCTGATGGAACTCGAAGGCGCGCTGGTGCGTCTGGTGACGCAGGCCGGGGTTTCCCGCGAGGACTTCCTTGCCACCTATCACGCCGCCAACGGCGCGCGCGCCTGGCTCGATAGCGCCAAGCGCCGCCGCGTTCCGGCGTGGCGCAGCTTTGTCACGCGCCATGGCGAGCATGCCAAGACCATCGTGACCGAAATCGAGGGCATCGTCGCGGAATCGGGCCAAAAGCTCGAGCAGTTCCGTGCTTCCGCCGGCGATCTGCAACGCGGCGCGCGTGATTCCGAGCGCGCCAAGGAGCAGATGATCGCCGCCAATCTGCGGCTCGTGACCTGGATCGCGCGGCGCCATGTCAATCGCGGCCTGCCGCTGATGGACCTCGTCCAGGAAGGGAATATCGGCTTGATGCGCGCGGTCGAGAAATTCGATTGGCGACGCGGCTATAAATTCTCGACCTATGCGACCTGGTGGATTCGCCAAGCCTGCTCGCGCGCGCTGGTCGATCAGGGGCATCTGATCCGCATCCCGGCGCATCTGGCGGACGAGGTGCGCCGCGTGCTGCGCGCGCAACGGCGCCTCGCGGGCGAGCTGCGGCGCGAGCCGACCGAACCCGAGCTTGCCGAACGCCTCGGCACGCCGGTGGCGAAGCTGCGTACCGTGCTCGAGCTGGTGCGCGATCCGGTCAGCATGGACCAGCCGGTCGGCGAGGATGGCGATGCGACGATCGGCGACTTCCTAGAGGATCAGCAGGCGGTGGTGCCGCTGGAAGCGGCTGCCGCGGCCGAGTTGCGTGAAGCGACCGAGGAAGCCCTGGCGCGCTTGACCCCGCGCGAGGCCGATGTTCTGCGGCTTCGTTTCGGCGTCGGCCAGGCGACCGAGCATACGCTTGAAGAGGTCGGCCGCAAGTATCAGGTGACGCGCGAGCGTATCCGCCAGATCGAGGCGAAAGCACTCAAGAAGCTGAGCCAGCGCGGACCCGACCGTCGTCTCGCGGGATTCCTCGACCGCTGACCTCGCGCAGCGATTGCGGTTGCCTCAACCGCATCGCCGCCTCACAATGCGACAGGGAAACCGAGCTGGCTGCGGGGAGGAGCGATGGCGCAGCAACGGGTCAGTTACGTCGATCTGGCGTCGGTCACGGACGCGCGCATGCTCGAGGAGTTCGAGCGGTGCCGTCAGGAAGGCACGCCGCGACCGGAGAGCCAGGCGATCCGCGCCCATGTGCCGGCCGCCTTCTGGTCTTTCGCCCAGGCTTGGGACGGCGTCTTCCGTAACGGCGTCATGGACCATGCGATCAAGGAGCTGTGCCGGGTCTATGTCTCGCGCTCGGTGAAGTGCGACTATTGCGGCAATCAGCGCTCGGTCAAATCGGCAAAGCAGGGTCTCGCCGAAGCCGACTATATGGATCTGCTCAATTTCGAGCGCTCGACCCGGTATGACGGGCGGCAGAAGGCCGCGCTCGCCTACACCGAGGCGATCACCTGGGACCTCGAGACGGACGACGCGCTGTGGGCGCGGCTGAAGCGGCATTTCACCGAGCCTCAGATCGTCGAGCTCGGCTATTTCGTCGCCATCACCATGGGCCAGCAGCGCTGGCTGCGCACGCTCAACATCGAGCATCACCAATTCATGCCCGGCACCTCGGCCTCCTTGGCGCCCGGCTTCGAGACCAGCGCGGCCCAAGCCGAGAGCAAGGCCTCGTCCGACTATTGGGCGCGACGCGGAGCCGAGCGCCCCGCCGGCAAGAAGGCCGTCACGGCGGGCGAATGAGCGACGGCGCGGCCCCGCATCAGCCCGGACACATCAGCGTTCGCAATCTCGCCAAGCGTTATGGCGAGCTCGACGTCTTCAAGGGCATCGACCTCACCATCGGCGCGCGCGAGATCGTGGCGCTGGTCGGTCCCTCGGGCTGCGGCAAGACCACGCTGCTGCGCTGCATCGACGGGCTCATCCCCTGCGACGGCGAGATCACCATCGACGGAAGGCGAATCCATGAGCCGCCGCCCGGTGTCGCCGTCGTATTCCAGCATTTCGGCCTCTTCCCGTGGAAGACCGTCTACGACAACGTCGCCTATGGGCTGCGCATGGCCGGCGCCGAGCGCCGCCAGATCGAAGCTTCCGTGCCGGAATTCATTGGCCTCGTCGGGCTCGCCGGTTTCGAGAAAGCCTATCCCTATCAGCTCTCGGGCGGAATGCAGCAGCGTTGCGGCTTGGCGCGCGCGCTCGCGATCGAGCCGAGCGTGTTGCTGATGGATGAGCCCTTCGCCGCGGTCGACGCCCAGACGCGCGAGATCCTGCAATTCGAGCTTTTGCGCATCTGGCGCCAACGGCCGACCACCATGCTCTTCGTCACCCATTCGATCGAGGAAGCCGTGCTGATGGGCGATCGGGTCGTTGTCCTCAAAGGCCGGCCGAGCCATGTCGATCAGGACATCGCCATCGATCTGCCGCGCCCGCGCTCGCGCGAGACCTTGAGCCTGCCGCGCTTCGCCGAGCTGCGCGAGATGGTATGGTCCAATCTCATGAACGAGGCAAGAAAGGCCGAGTTCGAACTCGAGCCGTCACGCTCCTGAAGGACCGGACGGCGGGCAAACAGCAATGAAACAAGGGAGGTAACGCGATGTATCGAAAAGCCGCTTATGCAATGGTGAACCTGGCGATGGCGCTCGGCATGCCGATGGCGCCCAAGGCCTTTGCCCAGGGGGACAAGATTACGCTGGCGCCGCCGGGCGTTCCGCCGATCTTCGGCTCGATCATCGCCTTCGTCGCCAAGGACGAGGGATTCTTCAAGAAATACGGCGCGGATGTCGAGCTGCGCCAGTTCGACAACGGCACCGCCGCCTCGCGCGCCGTACTCGCCGGCGATATCGACGCCTCGATGTCGCCGACGCCGCTGCTCATCGCCCAGGTCGCCAATGCCGGCGTGCCACTGCAGGCGATCTATGGGTTCCCGAAACCCGATTTCGAGCTCGGCACGACCGATCTGAAGGCGGCGAAATGCGCCGATCTGAAAGGTCAATCGGTCGGGGTCGACACCCCTGGCGGCGCGCGCTCCATCGCGCTGCGCTCGATCATGACGGGCGGCTGTCACATGTCGCTCGACGTCGTGCAGCAGGTGGCGCTCGGGTCCAACACCGCCCAGGCGATGATCGCCGGTCAGATCAAATACGGCATTCTCCATCGCGACGACGTGCCCGAGATCGAGAGCCATGGCAAGAAGATCGCGATCGTCAAGACGCTGCATGAGAGCAGCCCGGTCTCGCACTGGATCTCGATCGTCGCCCGCAAGGACCGAATCGCAAAGAAGCGCGAGGCCTATGTCCGCATGCTGGCCGGCCTCATCGCCGCCGGACATTACATGGAGAACCCGAAGAACGAAGAGCGTGTCGCCAAGATCGCCGAGGTCACCGGGCGCAGCTACAAGATCGCGCTCGGCGCGCTCAAGGGCTATCTCAAATTCGGGCTCTGGGCGGTCGACAATGACGGGCTCAACAAAGAGCAGCTCGAGAAGATGATCTCCTTCATGGACAAAATCGGCAGAATCAAAAAAGGCAAAACGCCGCCGACCTACAGCCAGATCGCCGATCCCTCGCTATGGCACGACGCGAATGCGCTCTATGAGAAGAGCATGCACTGAGGAGCACAATCTTGCGGCGTGAGGCGCTGGCGCGGCGCGCGCCGGCGGTCATAAGCCTCGTCATCGGTGCGGCGGCCTGGGAAATCGTCGGCCGCCGCACCAGCGCCGCCTTCATGGCGCCGCTTTCAGAGACGATCGAACGCCTGTGGCAGCTCACTGTCACGGGCGAGCTGATCAACCGCACGCTCTCTTCCGCATCGCTTTTCGTCACCGGCCTCTCGCTGGCGATCATCGTCGGCATACCGTTCGGCCTCTTGCTGGCGCGCGTCAAATGGCTGCGCGAGGCGCTCGACGTTTACATCATGGTGCTTTACGCCACGCCGCTGGTCGCGCTCATCCCCTTCATTCTCTCGCTGATGGGATTCGGCTTCGCGCCCAAGGTGCTGGTCGTGTTCCTCTTCGCCGTCTTTCCGATCCTTTACAACACGGTCGAGGGCGCGCGCAGCATCAAGCCGGAGCTGATCGAAGTGGCGCGCTCCTATCGCTCGCGCGAATGGGCGCTGTGGCGCGAGGTGATGGTGCCCTACACCCTGCCCTTCGCCATGACCGGCATCCGCCAGGCGATCGGCCGCGCACTGGTCGGCATGGTGGCCGCCGAATTCTTTCTGTCGGCCACGGGCCTCGGCCAGCTCATTATGGACGCGACCCAGAATTTCGACACGGCGGCGGTCTTCGCCGCCATCCTCATCATCGTCGCAGCCGGGCTGGTTCTGATGCGCATCGGCCGCTCGCTCGAGGCGCGCTTCGCGCGCTGGCGGAACTAGAGCATGACAGCGACAGCGCTGCCCGCCGCCAGACTACGCCGCGCCACCCTTTCCGGTCCAGCGCTGCCGCGTATCGTCGCCGGCATCATCATCCTCGCGCTGTGGGAAGGCGTGGTGCGCGGTTTCGCGCCGGATTTCGTCGCGACGCCTTCGGGCGTCATCGCCGCCTTCCCGCGCGTCATTACCAGCCCGCCTTTCCTCGTCGCGCTCGCGCAAACCCTCGGCGCCGTCGCCGAGGGCCTGGTCATCGCCATCATCCTCGGCACGATCCTCGGCCTGCTGACCGGGCGAAGCCTGCTCGCCGACCGGGCGCTGCGCCAATACGTCAACACCTTCTATGCCATGCCGATGCTGGTTGTGCTGCCGCTGTTCTCGCTGTGGTTCGGGTACAGCAGCGCGGCACGGCTGGCGACGATCGTCTTCGCCGCGATCTTCTGCGTGATCGTTAACGTTGCCGACGGCGCGCGCGCCGTGCCGAAGGATTATATCGAGGTCGCGCGGTCCTTCCGCTCGCGGCCCTGGCGCGTGCTCGTCGACATCGTGCTGCCCGCCTCGATGCCCTATCTCCTCGCCGGGTTCAGGCTGGCGGCCGGACGCGCGCTCATCGGTGCGGTGGTGGCCGAGTTCTTCACCGCGATCGGCGGGCTCGGCTATTTCATTCTCTTCAACTCGCGCACCTACCACGAGAACGAGGCTTTCGTCGCGGTGATCTTTCTCGCCGGCTTCGGCGTCGGCTTCGATCTCCTCACCAGTTGGGCGACGCGGCGGTTCCTGCCCTGGTACCGCCGCGACGAGATCCGCGAGTAGCGTTCAGCGCTTGGTGCTCGTCTTCTTCGGCTGCGGACCGGTATAGCGCAGCACGAAAGTGCCCCATTTGTCGTCGTTCATGTAGATGTTGCCACGCGCATCGACGGCGATCTCCTCGCTCCAATCGATCGGCGAGGCATGGGCGCCGCTCTTCGCCGGCAGGCCGGGACGCTCGGGCGGCATGAAATAGCCGACCTCGGTCGGAAGCTGGGGATCGCTGATGTCGAAGACGCGCAATCCAGCGTTAAACCAGGCGACATACATCAGGTTGCCGGGATGCTGGATCGCCGGGTTGTGGATTTCCTGGCTCGTATTGTGCGGGCCAAAGCGCCCGCCCTTTTCGCAGAAATCCTTGTAAGGCGCATTCTTGGGCGGCCGCGGCGTCGGGAAGATCGAGATCAGCCGCATATGGTCGGGCTTGCTGTTGTCGATGAGCCCCGCGAAATTGAGCCCGTTGTCCTTGCATTCGGGCGCGCGCGCCTCCGAGCTGACGTAAAGGAGCTTGCGGTCCCAGAGCGGCAGAACCGTGTGCACGGACTGAATCCCAACGCTCGCAAAGGGCTCGGTGAAATGCAGCCGGCCGATCAGCTTCGGGTGGCTCGGATCGCTGATGTCGAGATTGACGACGTCGGGCGTATAGGGCAGCGAGGCCCATTTGCCGTCCGGGCTGACATTGACGGGGCCGTGGAAGCCTTCGGGATATTCCGCGGGCGGCTCGCCGTCCTTCTGCCCCGGCTGCCACCATTTGCCGATATCCTTGGGGTGCGCCGGGTCGGTCACGTCGAGAATGACCATGATATTGCCCTTGAACCCGGGATAGCTGGTCGAGAGATAGGCGTATTTGCCGCCCGGATAGGAATTGCGGTGCGCGCCCGTGGCGCCGCCCATCCAAGAGCCGACCTGCTTCGGGTTCTCGGGGTTGCTGATGTCCCAGAGCAGCACCGCCGGCAAGGGATTCTTCTGCGGCGTGAAGCTGTTCAACGACGTCAGCATGAGGTCGTCATGAAGTGTCACCTGCGCGGTGATGATCTTCTTGTCGTCGGTCTTGAACGGCATGAACTTCACGTAACGCGGGCTGCGCGGGTTGGTGATGTCGACGATGCTCCAACCCTGATCGAAGGAATGCCCGGTATAGAGATACCATTTGTTGTCGGCGGTGTGCTTGATCGCGATCTTGAAGCCGCCATAACGCCCGCCGAGCCCGGAAAACCCGATCGGCTTCACATTATGCGCCTGCCAGCCCGACGGAATCTTGTCGGCACGCGCCGCACCCGACGCCAGTAAAACCCCGGCTAGGGCCGCGCCAAGAGCGGCACGGCCGAGCATTCGCCCGTAACCCGAAATCATGTTTCCCCCTTTAAGCGTGTGGTTGCGTTCCTCGTCCTTCCCGCGCGCTGCTTCCCGCTTCCCCGTTCCTCCAGCGGGTTGCGGCGCGCCTTTCCGCGCCGTCAGGTTGACAGTTTCCGCGCGGCACCGCAACGCCGACGGAATCGCCTCGGGTTGACAGTATCGGCCGCGGCGGGCAACGTCGCCGCGAGGAGACGCCCATGCCGACGAAAAAGCCGCCCGAGCCCAAGATCGTCAACCCGAGCGATATCGATCCGCGCCTCGACTGGTCGCGCCCGATCATGGCGCTGGGCCCGACCGCGGTCGATTTCGAGGAGCGGATCGATTTCCGCCGGCTCCATCGCTACCGCCTCGGCCGCACACGCCAGGCCTTGGCGAAATCGGGGCTCGGCGCGCTCCTCGTTTTCGACCAGTACAACATCCGCTACATGACCTCGACGGTGATCGGCAATTGGGCGCGCGACAAGTTCACGCGCTATGCGCTCTTGGCCGGCGACGCCGAGCCCCATCTCTGGGATTTCGGCTCGGCCGCAAAGCACCACCGGCTCTATGCGCCGTGGCTGCCGCAGCATAATTGCCATGCCGGGATGCTCGGCCTGCGCGGCGCGGTGCACCCGAAGATCGGGCTGATGCGCGAGGCCGCCGAGGAGATCAAATCGATCCTGAAGGAGCACGGCGTCGCCGATCAGCCGGTCGGCGTCGACGTGGTCGAGCCGGCGATGCTGTTCGAGCTGCAGGCGGTCGGCTTGCAGGTGCGCGACGGGCAGCAGGTGATGCTCGATGCGCGCGAATTGAAGAGCGCGGACGAGTTCTCGCTGCTCAACATGTCGGCAGGTCTGGTCGATGGCTGTTATCAGACCATCGCCGAGAATCTGAAACCCGGCGTGCGCGAGAACGAGATCGTCGCGATCGCCAACAAGCGGCTCTATGAGCTCGGCTCCGACGATGTCGAGGCGATCAACGCGATTTCGGGCGAACGCTGCTCGCCGCACCCGCATAATTTCACCGACCGGCTGATCCGGCCGGGCGATCAGGCTTTCTTCGACATCATCCAGAGCTTCAACGGCTATCGCACCTGCTATTACCGCACCTTCAATGTCGGCCGTGCCACCGCGGCGCAGAAGGATGCCTATAAGCGTGCGCGCGAATGGATCGACCGCGCGATCGAACTGGTGAAGCCCGGGGTCACCACCGACCAGATCGCGGCGTGCTGGCCCAAGGCCGAGGAGATCGGCTTCACCAGCGAGATGGAGGCGTTCGGGCTCCTCTTCGGCCACGGGCTGGGCTTGGGGCTTCATGAGCGCCCGATCATCTCGCGGCTCAACTCTTTCGAGGACCCGATGG
>JBJKPV010000133.1:0-6343 GCA_046706015.1 Allostellaceae bacterium
GCCGGCGGCCAGGAGCCATAGATGAGCTCTGTCGCGCGCGCCGCGCTGAGCTGCAGCATCAGCAAAAGCCCGGCCGCGATCGACAAAACGCCACGCGTGATGGTCATCGGCTTCCTCCCCCTGTCGCGCTTCTTTTCGTTCCGCGCGCTCTCAATTTACCGCCTGCGCCGAGCGAGACCAAGAAAGAAGAGCGCGGCAACAGCGAAAATCGCCTGCCCATCTTTCGCGACTATCCGGAAATGGGCGAGACGCAGCGAGATATCGGCCTCAGCCTCCGACCACCGGAAGGAGGAGCTGCGAGGGATAGCGCGCGCTGTGATGGATCGTGTCGCGCCCGACCTTGTCCGCCGTATAGGGATGCGCGAAGACGCCTTCGGTCACATTCGAATCGCCGTTCGCGAGTTCCAAGCGGATGCGGCTCCCCGCCTTGAAGCGATAGGCCGTCGGCATCACCGCGATGGTGAATTGATAGACTCGGCCGGGCACGATCGGCTCCTTCTTCGTGAACGCGTAATGCGGCGCGTGCGGGCGCGAGAGCTTCTTGTCGATCGCGCGCATCGAGGCGCGCAGCCAACCCTTGGTGACGATGCGCGAACGCGGCTGCAAATCGCGCGCGCGTTCCTCCGCGCTTTGCGGGAATTGCTCGGAGAGCTTGACGAAGAAATCCGTGTCGCCGCGGCTCGATGCGACGTGCAAGCTCAGCTCGATCGGCCCCGCGAGCTCGACGTCGCGCTCCAGCGCCGGCGTCGCGAAGGTGAGCACGCGCCGCACCGGATCGGGCCTGCCATCCTTGCCGAAGCCGACGACGCCCATGCGCCAGCCCGGGTTGGGATAATCGAACACCGTCTCGCCGCCGCCTTCCTCGGGCGCGGCCGTCGAAAGCGCGCCGTCATTGAGCGAGGTCACGCTGCCGGTCGGCCCCTTGCCGAGATAATAGGGCACGTAGCGCGGACCCGGGGGCGGCCAGGTCGCGGCGCTCTCGAAACGGTCGGCGCCGGTCACGAAATAGCGCACGGTCGGCTCGTCGAGATAAGACGTGCGCCGTCCCTTCAGATAGCAGTCATAAAAGGGCAAGAGATATTTCTCATGAAACGCGACGCTCGAATAATCGGCGACCGCGGCATAGAGATCGGAAGAGCCGAAGACCAAGAGCTTCTTCGGGCCGCCGGCGCGCTGGAAGCCGACGATGTTGCCGTTCAAATGGAGATCGACTTTGCTCCACACGCCGATCGAGAAGACCGGCGCCTTGATCTTGGCGAGCTTCTCCGCCGCCGCGCGCTCCTTCCAGAAAGAATCATAGAGCGGATGGCGCTTCACCCGCGCCGGATAATCCCACTCGACGAAGCGCGGCTTGCCGGCATTGGGATAGGCGTTGACCGTGCGCACCTGATCCCACCAGCTGGTCGGATAATTGCCGGGGATGCCGCCGGTATAGGCGCTGTCGCGATAGGTATCGATATGCCCGTCATAAGGCGCGACGCAGCCGAGGTGCGGCGGGTTCTGCGTCGCCATGAACCATTGCGAGCGCGCGAAATAGGATTGGCCGATGCCGCCGATCTTGCCGTTGCACCAGGACTGGCGCGCGAGCCATTCGACCACTTCATAGAGATCGCGCTGCTCGCGTTTCGACTGATAGGTATACTCGCCGCCCGAGCGCCCGGTGCCGCGCACATCCATATGCACATAGGCGTAGCCCTGATCGAGATACCAGTCGATCGGCCCGGTCTCGCGCCAGAGAAAGAGCGGGATGGCGGGCGTGGCATCGTTGTCGAAGCGATAGGGCGAGGCCGCCAAGAGCGCCGGGAATTTCTCCTTGCCTTGCGGCAGGAACAAGGCCGCGGCGATCTTCACGCCGTCGCTCATCGAGATTGAGAGGATGCGCGACGGCGTTACCGCTTCTTCCACCGATACCATGCTGGCGATGCTGCTTTCGCTGTTATGTTAATTAGTGACAACGCCCAGGCGCTTTGCCGCCTCTTCGACCGGCCCGAGATCGACGTATTTCGGCGCGACTTTGACGGTCGTCTTGATCAGCCCGTATTTGTACTCGACATCGAGCGCGTGTTGCGTCGCCGCGACATCGGGCTTGCCGTTCGGGTCGTGATAGGAATCGTCTTTGCCGTAGACGTATTCGAGCGTCTTGGGCGGCGCCTTGGTCACGGCGGCGCAAATCGCCACAGCCTCGTCGTGGTGCTTGGGATCGATCAGATAGCGCACCGCGCGGATATGGTCCTCGAGAAAGTCGACGACCGCGGCGCGATGCGCCTTCAGCACCTCGGCGCGCATCGCCCACAGCACCGCCTGAATGTGCCCCTCGCCGTCCTTGGCCTGGAACAGGATGCGGTACTTGCCCTCTTTCAACAGGTAATGGAATTTGGGCAACAGGTTGATGAGATCGACCTTCTTTTCATCGAGCATCGCCGGCATCGTGTTGAAGTTGACCTCGAGGCTGGTGAAATCCTTGTCCGACAGACCGTGCATGCGCATCATGACGCGCATCGCTGAATCGCCGAAGGAGCCGATGGCGTTGGTGCCGACGACGTGGCCCTTCAGATCCTCGACCTTGTGGAAGGGGCTGTCGGCGCGCACGACATAGGTGATGCTCGAATAGCCGGGCACGCCATCCTGGAACACGTCGCCGATCACGCGCACATTGAGATGCGCATTGACGACGGTGAGCGCCAGCGCCTCCGGCCCCAAGGCAGCGATCTCGAGCTCATTGGTGGCGAGCGCCGTGATCTGAGGCGGCGTGCCGCGGAAATGGATGCTGTCGACGACGTAGCTCTTGCCGTAATGCGGAAAGAGCTCGGGGTGGCGGTTGTGCAGCTCGTCGATGATCGGCTGCATATGCGTGGGCGTCGTGACCCAGCCGACGCGGATCTTATAGGGCTCGGCGCTCGCGCCCGAGGCCAGGCCAACCGAGGCGACCGACGCGGCGACCACGGCTGCCGCCATGCTTTTGATCAAGAGATTCATGCGCACCCTCCCCTTTTGATCGATTATTTATAGCGACCGATCTTCCGCGCACCCTAGCACAGCCGCGCCCGCGCGCGGCGCAAAAAAACGTTGCAGCTTTGCCGCGTTGCGGCAGGCCTCAGTGGAACTCCGGATAAAGCTGATGCAGCCGGCCGTCGCAAGCGGCCAAGAGCCGGTGGCGCTCGGCCAGCGTGTCGACCTCCGCCGCCTGTTCGCGATGGCGCCGCGCCTCGATCGCGACGCGCAGCGCCTCGTCGTCCTGGTCGAGACGGTGACGCAGATTCTCGCGCGCCGCGGCCGCGTCCTTGCCCCAGACGCCATCGATATCGGCGAAGCGTTGCGGCAGCACAGCGGGCAAACTTGCCTGCTCCTCGCCTAGGATCTTGTCGTCGAGCCTGGCGTGGTGCCGCTCATGGTCCAACACCTCGCCATAGACGCAGGGCTCCTTGCGCTCGAATTCGCGCGCGATGTGGATGACCCGCTTGCCCAGCGCGAGCGTCAGCGAGACCTTCGTCGCATAGGCGCAGGCGCCGCTGTCGCGCGCGGGCGCGATGCGGGGCGTGGCGATGCCGATCACGAGAAACTTGCTCTCGGTGGCGCCGAGCGAGAGATAGCGATAGCTGCGAGTCGAGAGCCGCGCGATCTGATCGAGCGTCATCGCATCGTCGACGATCGGCGCCGGCAGCAGGGTCTTCACCACGTAAGAAGGCGGCGCCGCGCGCGGACAGGATGCGGCGTCGCGCGCCGCGCCGGAATCACTTGCGGCACAACCCCAAAGACTGAGGAGACACGCAATCAGCGTCCAGAGTGGGATCGCCCCTTGGCGCATCGCGCGCGGCCGCGCCGCAACGTCTGCTCAGCCGACCAGATTGCCGGATGCGCGCTCATACTTGGCCGCGCTGAGCTTTTTCTCTTCTTCCATGTCGCGCTTGCCCGAGGTCAGATCGAAGCGATTGCCCTCCGGGTCTTGGCCCTTATCCTCGACAAAGGGCCGGTCGACGCCGGTGCCGTCGGCGCGCGGATCGGTCGGCTCGAGGCCGAGCTTCTTCATCTCGTCATAGACGAAGGGCTTCTCCGCCTCGTCCAAGACGAAACCGAAATGATGGATGCCCTTGGGCGCGCCCTCGCGCTTGCGCATGATCAGGGCCACGTCCATGTAGCCATCCGTCACCCAGACATCGCCCTGGCTCTCGCCGGTGATCTTCATGCCATAGATGCGCGTGTAGAAATCGGCGAGCTTCTTCGGATCATCGGCGAAGATCGCGATGTGACGGATCGTGGCCATGCTGGCGCTCCTTCGGTCTGGACTCCGGGCCCGGCTCGCCCAAGCGCGCAATCGTGACCCTTGCCACGCGACGCTGTCAACCGCGGCGGGCGCCTCGCCTAGCGCTTGCGCGCCACCACATCGATCAACGCCGACATGCCGTGGTGGCGGCTGCCTTCATGGATTTCGGCGTCGTATTCCTCGAGCAGGAGAATATCCATATCGGCGAAGGCGGCACGCAACATCGCCGCGGTGTAGAGGTTCTCGACCTGACGCGGCCCGCCGGTGCCATAGGCGATTTGCTCGGGGCGATAGCCTTCGATCATCAGAAGCCCGCCCGGCTTAAGCACGTCCTCCATCTGGTGGAACAGTGCCTCGCGAAAGCGCGGCTCGGCGAATTGAAAGAAGATGCCGACCACCAGATCGAAGCGCGGCGGCCCCCAATCCCAGCTCTCGAGATCGGCGCAAACCGCGTCGATCGAAACGCCGTAACGCGCGGCCAGGCGCTTCGCCTTGTCGACGCCTTGAGGCACGAGATCGACGGACGTGACATCGAGACCCTGGCGCGCGAGGAAGACGCCGTTGCGCCCCTCGCCATCGGCGATCGCCAAGGCTGTCATGCCGGGTTTCAAGCGATGCGCTTGCGCCGCCAGAAAGGCGTTGGGCTCGGTCCCGAACCAGTAATCATCGCCGGCGAAGCGCTCGCCCCACTGCGTCATCTCCCTGTCCTTGGGCGGCACCGGACTCGTCGGCATTCTCTTCCTCCTGACCGCCGCATCTGTCGGCGCGGGAGCAAAATCTCCCGAAAACATGGCGAAAAGCAAGGCCCCTCCGGGGCTTGCGCGCCTTCCACCACAAAAATGACAAGATCACGCCCCCAGTATCGACCATTTCGCGCGCCAGTATCCGTATGCCTTTCAAAAAATGCTGCGGCGGGAATTTGCCGGGGACCTGGAATGGATGAATTGCGCATTGGATTGGCCGCCGCGACCGGCGCCATCATCGGCGGCATGGTGGTCGTGGCGTTGTCCTGGACCTTGCGCGCGGTGGCGCAACCCGCCGGCGTGGCGGGGGACCATGGCGGCGGCGCCTTGCGCGGACCCGCGCTGCACTGGCTCTTGAAGCTCGGGATCCTGATGCTCTCGATCGGCGGTTATGCTTATGTCGGCTACTCGAACCGGCCGCTGGCGCCGGCCGCCGCGCAGGCCTCAACCCCCGCCGCGACCGGGCCCGAGGCCTCGGCGGCAGCGACGCGGTTCGCGGTCGGCGGCATCGATCTGAGCTTCGCGCCGCCCGCGGGCTATTGCCTTTATCCGCAGCCCCTGCTCCAGACCGTGGTCGCGCAGCAGGCGACGCTCAATCCCGGCAACGTCATTCACCTCATCTTCGCCGATTGTGACGAGCTTCGCGACGCCGCCGAGACAAGCGCGCGGATCCGCGATTTCGGCATGCTGATGACGCCCAAGGCCCAGCTCGACCAGCATATCGGTCCGGCCGATCTCGACCGTATCGTCGCCAGCACGGTCGACACCCGCGCTGCCAAGGAGACGCTCGATCAGCGCCTCACCGAGGCGCAGAGCCGCCTGCGGCTGCAGAGCTTCTCCTCGCTCGGCGAGCTCGACCGCGACGCCGACGCGGCCTATTTTGCCTATCTCTTCCGCGCCAAGGGCGAGGCCGGCGGATTCGACCAGGCCTGTGTCATGGCATTGACGACGTTGAAAGGCCGCCTGGTCTCCTACTATCTCTATAGCGACTACAGCCGCGACGCGCGCCCGGCGCTTGAGCTATTGCTGCACCGGGTCAAGGCGAGTCTCGGCGATATGATCGCGCGCAACAGCTGAGCGCGGCGCGGCGCCCAACCGCTGCGGCGCCGCCCCAGGCCAAGGAAGGTGCCATGTTCGAAAACCTACCCCCGCGCCAACGACCGACGGAAGCCGGCGACACGCCGCGCCAGCGGACGCTGATCGCGCTCGGCGCCGCGCTCGGCACCTTGCCCGCCCCTTGGTGCGTGCTGCGCGACACCGGCTCGGCCGCCGATGGCGGCGGCCTCGGCGCAAGCTTCGCCGCGCTTCATCCCGAGCACGGCGTCGCGCTGGTCGATCT
>JBJKPV010000134.1:0-17316 GCA_046706015.1 Allostellaceae bacterium
GAGGGAACCGAACTCGCCAAGCTCGTCAATGACCGACTAGCCGAAGCCTGCAAAGCCTACCCGACGCGTCTCGCCGGGCTCGCCGCGATCGCGCCGCAAAACCCGCAAGGCGCCGCGGCCGAGATCGAGCGCGCGGTGAAGAGTCTTGGGCTCAAAGGCGCGATCATCAACTCGCACACGCACGGCGAATATCTCGACGACCAGAAATTCTGGCCGATCTTCGAGGCGGCCGAGGCGCTGAGCGTGCCGATCTACATCCACCCGCGCGAGCCCGGGCCCGGCATGGCAGGCCCGATGTCGATGCCCGGCTTTCGCGTCGCCTGGGGCTACGGTATCGAGACGGCGACGCACATCATGCGGCTCATCGCTGGCGGCGTCTTCGATCGGTTCCCGCGCCTAAAGATCGTCATCGGCCATATGGGCGAGAGCATCCCCTTCACCCTGGAGCGGATCGACAATCGCTATCTTTGGGAGCTCGAGATCGGCGGCTTCCGGCGCACGATCAAGCGGCTGCCGAGCGAATATTTCCGCGACAACATCGTCGTCACGACCAGCGGGATGAATTATCGACTGCCGCTGATGATGACGGTGGAACTATTGGGTGCCGATAACCTTCTCTTCGCCGCCGACTGGCCATTCGAGCGGGTGCGCGATTCGGTCGACGCCATGGACGCGATGCCGCTCTCCGAGGAGGACAAGGAGAAGATCTATCACCGCAACGCGCGGCGGGTCTTCGCGCTTTAGGGGCGTTGCCGTCGGGATCGCGCCGCCCGATAATCGGCATCATAAGGGCGCACGGAGACGAGTTCGGGAGGTCGGTCCATGTTCGCAAAGCTCAATCATCTTGCCATCGTCAGCGAGAAATACGCGCTGAGCGCGCGCTTTTATGAGGCGCTTTTCGGCATGACGACCGCCAAGGGCGCGCGCGTCGATTCGGCCGTGGCGGTCGGCGACGGCTACGTCGGCCTCAACATCAACCCGCGCGCGCCGGGCCGCGGCGCGCGGCTCGAGCATTTCGGCTTCGAGGTCGAAGACGCCGAGACCGCGCTCGGTCGCCTCAAAGCCTTTCCCGAGGTGCAATGGGCGAAGCGGCCATCGAACCGGCCCTATGCGGGGATCTCGACGCATGACCCGGACGGCAACGTCTTCGATATCTCGCAGAAGGACATGACCAACCGCACCGACGTCTATGTCGAGCAATCCGCGCTCCATCCGCGCCACATCACGCATTTCGCGCTGCGCACCATGCGGCCCGACGCCATGGCCGAGTTCTATCGTGCGGTCTTCGAGCTCGAGCCGCGCAACAAGCGCGAGGGCGACCCCAACCACTATTTGACCGACGGGCACATGACGATGGTCATCATGCCCTGGCGCATCCACGATTACGACGCCACCGGCATCATGCCGCCCTCGCTCGACCATATCGGCTTCAAGACCGAGAGCCTCGCCGCGCTTAAAGGCGACATCGAAAAGCTGAAGGCCCGCAACCCCTATCTCGCCCCCTTCCCGATCGATTACGGGCCCGAGGCGAAGGCAAGGGAGGCGCTGTTCGAAAGAAGCTGCCCCTTCTGCCAGCACCATCTCGCCGACATCGACGGGGTGCTGATCGGCGCCAGCGAGGCGTAAGCCCCCAAACACCATCGAGCGGTGCGCGCTTGGCGATTGCGGGCCGCCGCGCGGGCTCGCTATGCTCCGGCGCCGGCCGCCAGATGCCGGCGAGAGACCGGGAGTGACGCCAATGGATCAGGTCGCCAGCAAGAGCAGCACCACGTGGAATCCGGACAAGTTCCGCCTGCGCCGCTTGGTCGAGCGCCTCGTCGAGATGGACGAGATCGAAGTGCGCAACGAGCCGGTCGCGCTCTCGGAGATGAGCCCGATCATCGAGGCGACGAAGAAGGGCGTTCTCTTCAAAAAGGCCGGCCCCGAAGAGCATGAGGTCGTGGGCGCCGTCAGCGCCTCGCGCCGCCGCCTCGCCGCGGCTTTCGGTGTGTCGGAAGAGAAGATGCGTGAGGAATTCCTGCGCCGTCAGGCCAACCCACAGAAAACCTTCGTCGTGCCGACGAGCGAGGCGCCGGTGCAGGAGATCGTCCTCACCGGCGACCAGATCGACCTGTACAAGCTGCCTTTCCATGTACAGCACGAATATGACGGCGGGCCATACATCACATCGGGCAACGATTTCACCGTCGATCCCGCCACCAAGCGAAGCAATGTCGGCTGCCGCCGCCTGATGCTGCGCGGCAAGGACAAGTGCGGCTTCAACGCGACCGCGCCGTCGGATCTGCAGAGCATCTACCGCGCCTGCGTCGCCCGCGGGGAGAGGCTGCCGATGAGCTTCACGATCGGCGCCCATCCGCTCGACACCATGGCAGCCTCGCATCGCGGCATGCCGGGCCAGGACGAGATCAATCAGATCGCCACTTTCCGCGGCGAGCCCTTGGCGGTCGTCAAATGCCTCACGAACGACATTTACGTCCCGGCCGATGCCGAGATCGTGCTCGAAGGCTATGTCGATGAGCGCGGCTATATCGACAATGAGGGCCCGTACGGCGAATACATGGGCTATTACGGCCCGATGCATGGCGATCCTGTCTTCCACGTCACCGCGATCACGCGACGCCGCGACGTGCTCTATCAGACGATCAAGCACGGCGTCGGCCGCAGCCTCGGCTGGTGCGACGGTGCGCCGATGGGCGCGCTCGGTACCGAGGCGCGTGCCTGGCAGGTACTCAAGCAGGCCGGCATCGATGTCGTCGACGTGTGCTCGCCGCCCGGTCCGGGCGTCAACTGCCATCTGCGGGTGTCGATCCGCAAGCGCAACAATGCCGAGCCGCATGCGGCGATCAGTGCGCTGCTCGGCATGCTGCGCACGACCAAGCATGTCTATATCACCGACGACGATGTCGACATCCGTGCGAGCGAGCAGATGGAATGGGCGATGTCGGGGCGCTTCCAGGCCTCCAAGGATATCTATGTCCTCAAAGACATGCCCTTCATGCCGATGGACCCATCGGGCCATCACGGGATCAGCGACAAGGTCGGCTTCGACTGCACCTGGAACCACCCGCGCCCGACCGCGGTCACGGCGCGCGTGCCGGAAGCCGCGAAAATCGAAGGGCCGGCGCGGTTCCAGACCGTGCAGCAGGCGCTCGAGACCGGCCCGATGCATTTCGCCAAGCTCATGTCTGTGCTCGGCAGCCGCGACGGCCGCGAGATCGTGCGCGAGATCGAGGCCCTGCGCGATCAAGGCAAGCTCGATCGCAACAGCGACGGCGAGTACTACATCAAGACGAAATAGAGGGCGGCCAAACCCGGCCTCGGCATCTCGATCGTCATCCCTGGGCTTGACCCGGGGGTCCGGCTTCCATGGGGTGCCGGGTCAAGCTCAGCAATGACGATCATGAATTATGCCAGCCGGATCGATCCCGCTCTACGCTTTCCAATAGACGAAACCCATCGCGTTGCCAGTTCCGGCGTGCGAGCGATAGCACGGCACGTAATCGACGATGGTGGGCGTATAGCCGAGATCGGCCATGGCGCCCGCGACCGGGACCCAGTTCTTCACCTCCGAGGTGCCGGCCTGGAAGATCGGCTCGCCCAGCGCCGCGACGCCTTCGATGCGCCGGCTGCGCAGCGCGTCGAAGATCGCGTTGTCGACCTCTTCGTCGATGACGAAATGGGTCAAGCCGCCCGAGGCGATGAGCGCGACGCGCGCGTCGCTCTTCCATGATTCGATCGCGCGCAACAGGGACTTGCCGAAAGCGTAGCTGCGGCCGACCGTCGGCTGGTTCGGTGGATAGAAGGTGTTGAGCACCACCGGCACGGTCGGCACCGGCTTGTCGCTCATGATCTGGCGAAAGACGAAGCCGAAGGCGTGCGGAATGTGCTTGATGCGATCGGGCAGCGCGCCGAGCGACGTCACGTCGAACTGATCGGCGATCGCGGTCGCGATGATGTGCTGGGCGAGCTCGGGGAGCCCATGATAGGTGGCGCCTTGCGGCGGGATATGGCCGGGCACGGCGATCGGGATGCCGGGCGGCATCTTCGCAAATTCTTCCTCGGTCGGAAACGCGTTGGGAATGGTCTCGGCGCCATAGACGCTCATCGCCGGGATGAGCGCGTCGCTGAACATTTCCATCTGGTCGTTGCCGACGATGACCGCGACATCGGGCCTCGCCTCGGCGAAGACGTCGGCGAGCTTGCCGATCGCGCGGCGGCAGGCGGCGTGACGTTCTCGCCAGATCTGCGGCAGAATCTGGCGATCGAGATGCTCGGGCGCGCGCAGCGCGGCGAGCGCCTCGAAATTGTAGGACTTCCCCTTGAACCAATGCGCCGGATTGCGGCGGTCGGCCTCGACCCGCTGCCCCCATTGGTCGGGCGGCGTCGACAGCATGGGACCATGCGAGGTACCGATACCGAGAACGATCTTGGCCATGGCTAGATCAGACCTCCTGCCTTCGATTTGGAACGCCCGCGCCCTTTTGCCGGTTTCGCCGTCTCGGCGAAATTCGTTTTGTGACCCCAGGTGGTCGCGTAATCGCGCTGCGCCGCTGTCGGCAGATAGCGCTTCTCGACCTCCACTATCCTATCATAACCCAGAAGCTTTTTGACGTTTGGTTGACCGAAGGGGCTTGCGGCCACCCGCCGGTTCCAATCGAGCAGCGCCGGCGCGCCGCGGCTATGTAAATCGTTAAGCAATTCCCACGAGGCCTGGAGCCCCGCGGTCGCGGCGATGGTGGGATAAAGCACGATGCGCAGCCCACAGCTTTCGTACTCGGCCCAGCCCGGCGGCGCTTTCTCGCCGCCCCAGATCGCCAGCACGGGGCCCGGAATCGCCTTGCAGGCGCGCCGCACCTGATCGAGCGATTGCACCGAGTTGAGCCAGACCAGATCGGCCCCGCCTTCTTTTACATAGGCCCTACAGCGCCCGAGCGTGTCGTCGAAATTGCTCTTCTCGGCGCCGATCCCGTCGCAGCGCGCGCAGATGACGAAATCGGGGTCGAGCGCGTCGCGCGCGGCGACCGCCGCCTTGATCTTGCCCACGGCCTCGTCGAGCGGGATGAGGCGGCGGCCGGCGGCCGTGCCGGATTTCTTGGGCGCTTCCTGATCCTCGATCTGCATGCCGGAAACGCCGGAGCGGATGATCTCTTGCACCGCGAAATGAACGTTGACCGCATTGCCGTAGCCAGTATCGGCGTCGACCAAGATCGGGATGTCGCAATGCGCCGCCATATGGCGCGCGTGATCGACCAGATCGCGCAACCCGATGATGCCATTATCGGGCACGCCATAGAGGAAATGCGCGAGCTGCGAGCCGGGCAGGAAGAAGCATTCGAACCCAGCTTCTTGCGCCAGCCGCGCATAGAGCGGGCTGAACCCGCCCGGCATCACGGTAAGCTTCTTGCGCTTCAGCAGCGCGCGGAATTTGCGCCGCGTTGCCCCGACATGGTCGGACTCTTCCTTCGCCACCGTCTCCTCCTTATCGACACGCAGTTTGAGGCGAAGTTTAATGGCGGAAGCGGGCGCAAGGCAAACCGGCGAGGGAGTAGCGATGAGCGACGAAATCCTGGAAAGACTACGCCGGCTCGATGCCTGTGCGGTCTCCGACGCGCTCGACCGGCTGGGTCTCGAGGGTGCGGTCTCGGGGATCGCGCCGCGCTCGGTCACGCGCCGCGTCGCGGGCCGCGTGCGCACCGTCGCCCTCGGCCCCGCCGGCGGCGCCACCGCTCCGCGCCATCTCTGCACCGCGGCGATCGAGGCGGCCGACACCGGCGACGTCATCGTCGTCGAACAGCGCACCGGCATCGAAGCCGCCGGCTGGGGCGGGATTCTCTCGATCGGCGCCGCGGCCAAGGGCGTCGCCGGCGTGATCGTCGACGGGCCCGCGCGCGACATCGACGAGGCGGCGGAGATCGGCTTTCCCGTCTATGCGCGGTCGGTCACGACACGCACCGCGCGCGGCCGCATCATCGAGGTCTCGAGCGGCGCGCCCGTCACGATCGGCGCCATCACCGTCGCGGAAGGCGATTACGTCATCGCCGATGGCAGCGGCGTCGTTTTCGTCAAGGCGGGCGACGCCGCGCGCGTGATCGAAGCCGCGGCGCAGATCGCCGCGCGCGAGGCGGCGATGGCCAAGGCCGCGCGGGCTGGCGAACCCATGGCCAAGGTGATGGGCGCCGACTACGAGGCGATGCTGAAGCGCTGAGCCCTAAACTTTCTTCACCGGCGGGAAGCCGCACAGCTCCGCCGGGTTGTCGACGAAGATGCGGTTGCGCGTCGCCTCGTCCGGGACCCAATTCAGCATGATGTCGACCAGATCGCCGTCATTGGGCATCGGCTTGAAATATTGCGGATGCGGCCAATCCGTGCACCACAAAAGGCGATTGGGCGCGTGCGCGACCAGCTTCTGGATGATCGGATTGGTGTCGGCGAAGGGAAAGCGCTCGTCCGAGGAAAAGCGCGGATTGATCTTGATCCAGCAACGGCCGGTGTCGAGGCATTGCAGCAGGAATTTGAATTCCGGACTGTCGGTGCCCTTCTCGGTCTTGATGTAGCCGACATGCTCGAGGACGAAGCGGCCGGGCGACGAAAGAATCTGCTGGTTCCAGCTGTCGTCATGGATCAAGTAATGCGCCGACCAGCCGAATTCGTGCACGCGATGAACCATGCGCTGATCGAGCACCGGACCGAATCGCCAGGCGAAACGCGCGCCGATCACGCCCGCCTTGGTCAGGATCTCGAATTCGCGATCGGTGGTCTCGGTCCAGGGCGCGATCACCGCACGCAACCGATCGGGAAAGCGCGACAGACCGTGGAGCGCGATCTCGTAATTGTTCTTGTACATCATCGATTGCACCAGAAGGCCGCGGCTCAAGCCGAGCGCCTCCTGCATCGCGAGCCAATCCTCGATCGTCGCGTCGTCGAAATCGAGATGGCTGAAGACGTGGCCGGGCACGAGCGGGAATTGCGATTGCGGGCCGATGAAATGGAAATGCGTGTCGCACGCCCCTTGCGGCAGCTTGATCTTGGGCTTCTTGTAGTTGCGGTCGAATGGCGGCGACTTCTTGCGTTCCACGATTGCTCTCCCCTCTCGGCCATCCTCGGCCGCGGCCAGCGCGCAGTCTAGCGCCGATCCGCGCCCCGTCGAAGCCGTTTGCCGGTTTTGGGCTCGGGCGTTAGATTTCCCTCAAACATCGGGAGGACAGAACATGGCCGTGCAAAAGATCGGCGAGCATTTGCCGCGCGAAGAAGATTTCCGGCTGCTTCGGGGCAAGGGCCGCTACGTCGCGGACATCAAGCTCACCAATGAAGCGCAAGGCATCGTGCTGCGCTCGCCGCACGCCCATGCGAAGATCCTTGCGATCGACACGGCGCGCGCCAAGGCGAGCCCGGGCGTGATCGCGGTCCTGACCGCCGACGACATCGCCAAGCGCGGCCTCGGCACCACGCGACCTTTCGCGCCGAGGAAGCGCAGCAACGGCGCCCCCGCTTTCGTCTGCCCGCAGCCGCTTCTGGTCAAGGACCGCGTGCGCTACGTCGGCGATCCGGTCGCCTTCGTCGTCGCCGAGACCCTCAACCAAGCGAGGGACGCGGCCGAGCTCGTCGATGTGCGCTACGAGCCCTTGCCCGCCGTGATCGATGCCGAGGCCGCGCTGGCGCCGGGCGCGCCGGCCGTCCATGACAACAACCCGGGCAACGAGGCGTTTTTCCACGAGCAGGGAGACAAGGCCGCGGTCGATGCCGCCTTCGCCAAGGCCGATCACGTGGCTCGCCACAAGATCGTTATCAACCGCGTCACCGCCAACACGATGGAGCCGCGCGGCTGCCTCGCGCAATACGACCCTGTCGACGGGCGCTACACCATCCGCTGCACGGTGCAATCGGCGCATGGGCCCAAAGCCGTCCTCGCCGATCAGATCTTCAAGCTGCCGCACACCAAGTTCCGTGTCCTTTGCGACAATATGGGCGGCGGCTTCGGCATGAAGGGCGGCTGCTATCCGGAATATGCGTTGTCCCTCTTGGCCGCCGAGATGACCGGAAGGCCGGTGCGCTGGATCGCCGAGCGCAGCGAATGCCTGCTCGCCGACGATCAGAGCCGCGGCAGCGTCATCGACACCGAATTGGCGCTCGACAAGGGGGGCATGTTCCTGGCGTTGCGCATGCGCAACAACGCCTCGATCGGCGCCTATTATTCCTCCGACCGGCCGGCGATTCCGCTGACCGTGGCGCTCAACTGCCTCATCAACACCTATCACATGCCCGCGGTGCACGCGCAGGTGAAGGCGATCTTGACCAACACCATGACGATCGCGCCCTATCGCGGCGGCGGCCGGCCCGAGCCGATCTACGTCACCGAGGTGATCATCGACAAGGCTGCGCACCAGCTGGGCATCACGCCGGCCGAGCTGCGCCGGCGCAACACCGTGCCGGCGAGCGCGATGCCCTATTCGACCGCGCTCAAGGCGACCTATGATTCCGGCGACTTCCTCAAGAACCTCGATGATTGCCTGAAGCTCGCCGATCAGGACGGCGTCGAGCGGCGGCGCGCGGAGGCGAAGAAGCGCGGCAAGGTCCTGGGCTTCGGCGTCGCCACCGCGGTCGCCGCCACCGGCGGGCGCGACTTCGAATTCGCCGAGGTGCGCTTCGATCCCTCGGGCGCCGTCACCCTCATCACCGGCAGCATGGATCACGGCCAGGGCCACGGCACCGCCTTCAAGCAGGTCTTGTCCGAAAAGCTCGGCATCGACGCCGATCTCATTCGCTACGAATATGGCGATACCGATCTCGTGCCGATCGGCGTAGGCACCTTCGGCTCGCGCTCGGCGATCCTTGCCGGCGGCGCGATCACCGTCGCGGCCGAGAAGCTGATCGAGAAAGGCAAGAAGATTGCCGCGCATATGCTCGAAGCCGCGGTCAACGACATTGCCTTCGAGGGCGGCAAATTCACCATCGCCGGCACCGACCGCTCGGTCGACATCAGCGCGGTCGGCAAGCACGCTTTCGAATGGGGCCATCTGCCGAACGACGTCGAGCTCGGCTTCACCGAGAGCGCCAATTACGGCCCGCCCAATGCCGCGACCTTCCCCTCGGGCGCGCATATCTGCGAGGTCGAGATCGACGAAGAGACCGGCAAAGTGGCGTTGACGCGCTACAGCGCGGTCGACGATGTCGGGCGCATGCTCAACCCGCTGATCTGCGAGGGCCAGATCCAGGGCGGCATCGTCCAGGGCGCGGGCCAGGCGATGATGGAGAACATCGTCTATGACCGCGAGAGCGGCCAGCTCCTCACCGGCTCGTTCCAGGATTACTGCATGCCGCGCGCGGATGATTTCTGCGATTTCGTGCTCGGCAATAATTTCTCGCCGACGCCGCGTAATCCCCTGGGCGTCAAAGGCGTGGGCGAGGCCGGCACGATCGGCGCGTTGCCGGCGGTGATGAACGCCGTCAACGACGCGCTCCACCGCATCGGCGCGCCCGAGATCGAGATCCCCGCCACATCGGAGAAGGTGTGGCGAGCGATCCAGTTGGCCCGATAGCCGGTTCGGTGGAATAGGCGTTTGCGCGCGAGCGCGGCGCGCCCGTTGCGGGCGCGCGAGGTTTGCGCGCCCCCGCCCGATCAGGCGGTCGGCTCGACCTTGTTCTGGGAAGCCGCTTCGTCGCGCTGGCGCGTCGGCGTGTCGCGGACGGCTGCCGACGGCTCGACTTGATCGATTTGCGGCTTGGTTCCCGCCGACTCTTCATCGCCGGCGTTCATCGCCGTCTTGAAGGTCTTGATGCCTTTTGCAAGGTCCCCCATGACACGCGGCAACTTGCCCGCGCCGAAGAGCAGGACGACGATCGCGAGCACGACGAGCCAGTGCAAAATGCTGAATTCGCCCATCAACATCCCTCGGATCGAACAGCGCCGGCTCACCCGCCCACGCCATACCTCTAGAATGTAGATAGACCTAAGCCCTGCGCAGGCCGCTGACAACCGGATGCGGTGCGGCGCTTTCGCACCCGAGATGAATTCTTTTTTAACCGCGTTACGTGCGCCACCTGCGGCGCTAGGCACCCGACAAACGCCGGCGACTGAAAAGATCGCGAGCTAAGTCGTGGCGGTCGGCGCTACCGCTTCGCCTTCGCCTCTTGGATCGCGCGCCAGACGCGCTCTGGTGTCGCCGGCATCTCGACATGGCGGACGCCGAATTCCGAGAGCGCATCGACCACCGCGTTGATGGTCGCGGCCAAGGCCGGCGTCGTGCCGCCTTCGCCGCCCGGCCGGATCCCGTATTTGTGGCTCGTCGCCGGAACCTCGATCAGCTCGCAATTGAAGGTGGGGAGGACGTCGGCGCGCGGCACGGCGTAGTCCATGAAGGAGGCCGCCATGTTCTGGCCGCTGTCGCGGTCGAAATAGCACAGCTCCAACAGCGCCTGGCCGATGCCCTGCGCGGCCGCGCCATGCGTCTGGCCGTGGAGGATCAGCGGGTTGATCGCGCGGCCGACATCGTCGGCACCGCTCCAGCCGGCGATCTCGACCATGCCGGTGTCGGGATCGATCTCGACCTCGCAGATATGCGTGCCCGAAGGCCAGGCGCCGATCGTCACGGTCTGATCGGCAATGGCGTCGAGCTTGCCGCTCAATTCCTCGGGCATGTCCTTGCGCGTGGCCGCGGCCTTGGCCGCGTCGAAAATGCCGATGCGGCGATCCGTGCCTTTGATCGTGAATTGGCCGGCGGCGAATTCGATATCGGCGGGCGAGGCCTCGAGCACTTGGGCCGCGATCTTCTTGCCCTTCTCGATGATCTCGTCCGTGGCCTTCCCGATGACGAGGCTCGCCAGCCGCATCGAGCGGCCCGAATGCGAGCCGCCGCCCGCGGCGACGCGCGCCGTGTCATGCGCGACGTAGTCGATGCTCTCGAAGGGCACGCCGAGCCACTCGGTCACCAGCTGCGCGAAGCTGGTCTCGTGGCCCTGGCCGCTCGACATCGTGCCACAGACGAGCTCGACCCTTCCCTCGGGCTTCACTGTCACCTCGGCGCGCTCGCGCGGGAAGCCGCCGGCGATCTCGATGTAATTGCCGATGCCGATGCCTCTGAGCTTGCCACGGCGCTTGGCCTCATCGCGCCGCGCCGGAAAGCCTTTCCAATCGGCAAGCCGCAGCGCGGCGTCCATGCCCTTCTCGTATTCGCCATTGTCGTAAGTCTGCCCGACGGCGTTGGTGTAGGGCATGGCAGTCGGCGGAATGAGATTGCGCCGGCGCAGCTCGGCCGGATCGATGCCCAGTTGATCGGCCGCGAGATCGACGAGCCGCTCGATCACGAACACGGCCTCGGGCCGTCCGGCGCTGCGATAGGGCGTGGTCGGCGGCGTATTGGTCACGGCGGCGCAGCCGCGGAAGTAGACCGCGGGAATGTCGTAGACGCCCGACATCTGGCCGAGCCCCTTGCGCAGCGGCACGAAAGCGATGGTGTGCGCGCCAACATTGCTGAGATTGGTGCCGCGAAGCCCGATGAACTTGCCGTCCTTGTCGAGCGCCAGCTCGGCATCGACCGTCAGATCGCGGCCCTGATAGTCGCTGAGGAATGATTCGGTGCGGTCGCCCAGCCATTTGACCGGCCGACCGACGCGCTTGGCCGCCCAAGGCAGCAACGCATATTCCGGGAAGAAGAAATTCCGCGTGCCGAAATTGCCGCCCATGTCGCCGCACAGCGCGCGGCAAGTCTCGGGCGGGACGCCCAGCACGCTGGCGAGATCCATCTTCTCGCGTGAAACGCCGCTGCCGGTGCCGGCATAGAGCGTGTAATGACCTGTCGCCTTGTCGTAATCGCCGACGGCATTGCGCGGCTCCATGGGCGTGCCGGTGACGCGCTGCACCCAGGTGTCGAGGCGCACGACATGCGTCGCGCGTGCAAAGGCCGCGTCCGTCGCCGCCTTGTCGCCGACATCGACATCGACGCAAAGATTCGAAGGCGCCTCCTCCCAGACCCGCGGCTTGCCCGGCTCGATCGCGTCCTTGGCCATCGCCACCGCCGGCAAGGGTTCGTAATCGACCTCGACCAGCTCGGCCGCGTCCTTGGCCTGATCGGCGGTCTTGGCCACGACGATCGCGACCGGCTCACCGACATGGCGCGCCTTGTCGGCCGGCAGCAGCGGCTGCGCATGGATGAAGGTCGAAAAGCCGTCGCGCACCCGCACCGTGACATCGGGCGGGCCGACCAGCGAGGGCCTGTGATCCATGAGATGAAGCCCGTCGGCGAGGAAATCCACGCCGGTCAGCACCGCGAGCACGCCCGGCGCTTGCTCCGCGCCTTTCTTGTCGATGCCGCGGATGCGGGCATGGGCATGGGGCGAGCGCACCAGCGCGGCATAGGCTGTGTTCGGCAGGCGCACATCGGCGACGTAATAGCCGCGGCCCGTGAGCAGCCGCAGATCCTCCTTGCGCTGAACGAATTTCCCGATGCCGCCGCTTTTCTCGCTGCGCTCGCTCATCGCCCTCTCCGCCCCTCTTGCCGTTTCTCGCACCACTGGTCGCAGCGGGGCTCCGCCCCGCTGGGTCACTTAAAGCGGCCCCGGCCGAGCTCCGCAAGGCCGCCAGGACACGCCATTTTGCGGTGTCGGGCCGCAGGCGTCGCGCCGGACCTCTGGCCCCGAAAAATTTCCTCAAATTTTACACGTCTTTAAGCGATCGCCCGCTATTCACAGTTCAAACCGTTGAAAAATCTCGTTCCGGCTGGCGCGTGGCTCTTCGCGAATGTTTCGCAAGAGGAGTTGAGCAATGTCGATCGGAAGCCCGGCTTCCGCCGTGACCCCGACCTTGGGCTTGGCCGGGCGGTCCGGCGCGGGAGGCGCGCGATGACGAACGCCGCCACCCCGGCGCGACGGATCACCCTCGGCAATCCCGTTCCCTGGTTCGCCGCCCTCACTATTCTTGGCGCGACGATCGATCTTCATGTCGATGCTGGGCGCTGGGTCGTCCTCGCTTTCCTCGGCGCGCTCGACACGCAGCAAGCGCTTGCCGAGCTTTCCGCGCTCCTTAGCCAGGCCGGGTCTTTCATCGAAGATCACCTCGTCGTCTACGGCATCCTGACCGCGCCGCCCGCCAATCTTGATCAACTGGCAGCTTTGATCAGTCCGGCCTTGAATTTCATCGCCGATTACAGCGGTTCTTTGACCGATCTCTACGGTGCCACCGGCGCGCCGCGCACCATCGTCCTCGATCCGATGCTGCGCGCGGTCGCGGATATCGGTTGGAATCACGCCGCGGGCCACGCCGCGCTGGTGGCGAGCGTGCTGCGCGGCCTGCCCGCGGTCGATGATGCCGCGGGCGTGCCCATGACCGCGCCAGTCCTGACCGTGCCGCGCGTGCTCGATTTCTCGCTCTGCGATC
Source organism: Allostellaceae bacterium (assembly GCA_046706015.1). GTDB lineage: Bacteria > Pseudomonadota > Alphaproteobacteria > ATCC43930 > CGMCC-115725 > CAIKMD01. Next base: position 13,370 of record JBJKPV010000134.1, read on the forward strand.
TGCTGGTCGGGCTCTACGACAAGCTCGGCGGCGAGGATTCGGGGTTCCTCTTCGACCGCGACGGCAAGACCGAGACGGTCGTCGATCACCGCCTCAAGCGGCGCCAGGATATGATCATCGCCGCGCCCGCGTTGCGCGAGACCATCCGCCAGAGCATCGTCGCCCGACTTTTGCCGGCAATCGCGCGCTATTTCCAGTTCGAGGCGACGCGGATGGATCGCTATCTCGTCTCCTGCTACGACAGCGCGCTCGGCGGGCATTTCTTCCGTCACCGCGACAACATCAATGCCGGCGGCCGGCATCGGCGCTTCGCCGTGACGATCAATTTGAGCAGCGATTACGACGGCTGCGATCTCGTCTTCCCCGAATTCGGGCGGCGCGTCTATCGCGCCCCGGTCGGCGGCGCCGTGGTCTTCTCCTGCGGCGCGCTTCACGAAGTGACGCCGATCACGCGCGGGCGGCGCTACGCCTTCATCCCCTTTCTCTATGGCGAGAACGATGCGGCCTTGCGCAGCGCCAACAACGCGCTTTTGCATGACGGCGAGGCGCTCTATCGCGGCGACGCGGACCGACTCTATCCGCCGCTCGCGGCCGAATAAGCGACGCGGCGCGTGGATCCATCCGCTCTTGCCGCCTGGACGCCGGTCGCCGTCAATTTCGGACCGCCTTCGATCGATTGGGGCGACCTGCGCGGATTACGCTTCGCCGAGCCCTTCTTCCAGCAGACCGTGGAGCGTTGGGCGGGCGGCGATCCTCGGCCGCTGGCGCGAACCGACTTCGCCACCCTCGCGCTCCTCGACGCCGCGCCCTCGCTCGACCCCGCGGCGCTCGTCTTCCATCTCTCGCGCTGCGGCTCGACCTTGGTGTCGCGCCTGCTCTCGACTGCGCCCGACACGCTTGTCATCGCAGAGCCGGGGCCGGTCAACACGCTGCTGATGGCCGGGCAGAACAAGTTCGATGAAGAGACGATGGTCGCGGCGCTGCGGGCGCTCGTGCGCGCGCTAGGACGCAAGCGCTTTGGCGACGAGCGGCATTACGTGCTGAAGCTTTCGAGCTGGAATGTGCGCCGCATTGACCTTTTCCGCCGCTCCTTTCCCCGCACCCCAATCATCTGGGTGCAGCGCGAGCCCGCCGAGGTTCTCGCCTCGCTGCTCGCCGATCCGCCGGGATGGGCAAAGCTGCGCGCCCATCCCGAAGCGGCGCAAGCCGTCCTTGGGGTGGCGCCCGGCACAGCGATGGAAGACGAGGCGAGTTTTTTCTTGCGCGCACTCGAAGCGATGCTGGAGAGCGTGGCTGCGATCGACGGCGGCAGCGTTCTCGCGATCGACTATCGGGATTTGCCGCGCGACATCTGGACAAAGCTGGCGCCGTTTATCGGCCTCGAGCTTGCCGCCGCCGATATCGCCCGCATGGAGGCTGAAGCGCGCCTCGACAGCAAGAGCGCGACGCCGCGACCCTTCATCGCCAAGAGGCTCGAGCTCCTTCAACTCGACGAAGGCGTGGGCACGCGGCTTATGGAGAAGATCGCACCATTTTGCCAGGCGATCGCGCAGCGCCACGGCTCGCCGGGCTGATCGAAAGCGTCGGCTGCACGCACCGGCACCGGCGATCCGGGATCAATGATTTCTAGAGCTGGCTGGGGCGGGAGGATTCGAACCTCCGTATGGCGGAATCAAAATCCGCTGCCTTACCACTTGGCTACGCCCCATCAGCGCGGCGGCGCGACCGCGCGACCTTAATGGCAAAGCGCGGCAAAGGCAAAGCGCGGAGGGCGCTTTGCGGCGCGGCGGGTTGACGGCGGGGACCTGCCTCGCCATGTTGCGCGTATCTCCCGCTCCACTTCTGGCCGTGCCGATGAGCGCTTCCGAAGCCCCAGCCGTGACCGCCCCCGCGCTGCCCGAACCGCGCGACAAGCACCTGCGGCGCATGGCCGACACGATTCGCGCCCTGGCCATGGACGCGGTCGAGGCGGCGAACAGCGGGCACCCCGGCATGCCCATGGGTATGGCCGATGTCGCGACCGTGCTGTGGAGCCGGTTCCTCAAATTCGATCCCGCCGACCCGCATTGGCCCGACCGCGACCGTTTCATCCTCTCGGCCGGGCATGGATCGATGCTGCTCTACGCCTTGCTGCATCTGACCGGCTACAAGGATATGACGATCGACGAGCTGAAGCGCTTCCGCCAGCTCGGCAGCCGCTGCGCCGGCCATCCCGAGCGCGGCCACGCGGACGGCATCGAGGTCACGACCGGGCCCTTGGGCCAGGGCCTCGCCAATTCCGTCGGCATGGCCTTGGCGGAGCGCCTGTTGGCGGCGCGCTTCGGCGCCGACCTCGTCGATCACCACACCTATGTCATCGCCGGGGACGGTTGCCTGATGGAGGGGATCAGCCAGGAGGCGATCTCGCTCGCAGGCCATCTGCGCCTGGCCAAGCTGATCGTGTTCTGGGACGACAACCACATCTCGATCGACGGCGCGACCGAGCTCGCGCGCAGCGAGGACGAGCTCGCGCGCTTCAAGGCTTGCGGCTGGGCGGCCGAGCGCATCGACGGCCACGACACCGACGCCATCGTTGCGGCAATCGCGCGCGCGCAAAAAAGCGACCGGCCCTCGCTCATTGCCTGCCGCACCATCATCGCCTTCGGCGCACCAACCAAGGCCGGCACCGCGGCCGCGCATGGCTCGGCGCTCGGCAAGGAGGAGATCGCCGGCACGCGCGCGCGGCTGGGCTGGACCGATCCGCCCTTCGTCGTGCCGGACGACATGAGAGAGGCTTGGCGCGCGGTCGGCGCGCGCGGGCGCGAGCCAGCGCAAGCCTGGCGCAAGCGGCTCAAGGACAGCGACGCCAAGACGCGCAGCGAATTCGAGCGCCAGATGTCGGGCGGATTGGCGCCGAGCGCGCGCGAGGCACTCGCCGCGATCCGCGCGAAATTCGCAGCCGACGCGCCCAAGACCGCGACGCGTCAGGCCTCCGGCCATGTGCTCGACGCGCTGGCGCCGGCCTGCCCGGGCCTCATCGGCGGCTCGGCGGACCTGACCGGCTCCAACAACACAAAGGCCAAGAGCCAGACCTTCGTGACGCCGGGCGATTATGCCGGAAGCTATATCCATTACGGCATCCGCGAGCACGGCATGGTCGCGGCGATGAACGGCATGGCCGCGCATGGCGGGATCATTCCCTATGGCGGCACCTTTCTCGTCTTCTCGGATTATTGCCGCCCCTCGATCCGCCTCTCGGCGCTGATGGGGCTGCGCGTCGTCTATGTGCTGACGCATGATTCGATCGGGCTCGGCGAGGACGGGCCGACGCATCAGCCGGTCGAGCATCTGGCGGCGCTGCGCGCCATTCCCAATCTCAACGTGTTCCGCCCGGCCGACGCGGTCGAGACCGCCGAATGCTGGGATCTGGCGCTCGCGACGCAGACGACGCCTTCGGTCCTCGCGCTGACGCGGCAGGCTCTGCCGCCCTTGCGCCGCGACCAGGGCGAAAATCGCTCGGCGCGCGGCGGCTATGTGCTGGCCGAGGCCGAGGGCAAGCGGCGCGTGACCTTGCTCGCGACCGGCTCGGAAGTCTCGCTCGCGATGGAGGCGCGCGCGCAGCTGAAGAGCCAGGGCATCGACGCGGCGGTCGTCTCGATGCCATGTTGGGAATTGTTCGACGCCCAGGACGAAGCCTATCGCAACACCGTGCTCGGCAGCGTGCCGCGCGTCGCCATCGAGGCCGCGGTCTCGATGGGCTGGGAGCGCTATATCGGCATGGGCGGCCAGTTCGTCGGCATGCACGGCTTCGGCGCCTCGGCGCCGGCCGACGCGCTTTTTAAACATTTCCATATTACCGTCGACGCCGTGATCAAAGCCGTACTCACCGTCGCCTGAGGGGTGCAACGGGGAGACGGCGCAATAAGGGGAAGGAAGGATGGCAATTCGTATTGCGATCAATGGATTCG
>JBJKPV010000135.1:0-16623 GCA_046706015.1 Allostellaceae bacterium
GGTTTCGACGTGCATGCTTTCGGTCCGGGGGATCATGTCTGGATGTGTGGCGTCAAGGTTGCGCATGAGCGCGGCCACGTCGGTCATTCGGATGCCGATGTCGGGCTGCACGCGCTGACCGATGCGATCTTGGGCGCGCTCGGCGCCGGCGATATCGGCATGCATTTCCCGCCCAGCGATGCGCGCTGGCGTGACGCGCCGTCGCATCTCTTCCTCGGCCACGCCGCAGAGTTGGTGCGCCAGGCGCGCGGCGCGATCGTTCATGTGGATGTGACCTTAATCTGCGAGGCGCCGCGGATCGGCCCGCATCGCGCGGCAATGGTCGAGCGCGTAGCGGAGATTCTCGGCTTGGCCGCCAGCCGCGTGAGCGTCAAGGCGACGACGACTGAAAAGCTCGGCTTTACCGGCCGCGGCGAAGGCATGGCGGCGCAGGCGATCGCAACCTTGCGCCTGCCCGCCTAACCCGCGAGCTTCGATGCGCGCTGCCGCGCTCCTCGTTACCTGGTTTGGCAGCGGTTGGCTGCCCCGGGCTCCCGGAAGCTGGGGCTCGCTCGCTGCGCTGCCTTTTGCCTGGCTCATGGTCGCGCAAGGCGGGCCCGGGCTTTTGGCATTCGCCGCGGTGGCGCTTTTCGCCGCCGGATGCTGGGCCGTCGACATCGCCTTGCGCGAAACGCGGAGCAAGGATCCGGGCTGGATCGTGATTGACGAGGTGGTTGGCCAATGGCTCACGCTGCTCGTCGCGCCTTTCAGCCTGGGCGGCTACGCTGCCGGCTTTCTTCTCTTTCGCCTGTTCGATATCTGGAAGCCCTGGCCGGTCTCCTGGGTTGATCGCAAGCTCGAAGGAGGCTTCGGCGTCATGGCGGACGACGTGCTGGCCGCGCTCTATGCCGCGATCGTTCTTGTCGTCGGGAGGTATCTCTTTGGACGCTGATCCGAACCGCGCACTCGCACGCCAAGTGCTCGACCGTTGTCGCGCGAAGAAGTTGATGCTGGCCACCGCAGAATCCTGCACCGGCGGCATGATCGCCGCGGCGCTGACCGACATCGCCGGCTCGTCCGATGTGGTCGAGCGCGGCTTCGTCACCTATTCGAATGCGGCCAAGACCGAGCTCCTCGGCGTTCCGGCGGAGCTGATTGCGCGCGTCGGCGCGGTGAGCGAAGAAGTCGCGCATGCCATGGCCGGAGGCGCGCTCGACCATGCGCCGGTCGATCTCGCGGTCGCGGTCACGGGCATCGCCGGCCCGGGCGGCGGCAGCGCCGAAAAGCCGGTCGGCCTTGTCCATTTCGGCCTCGCGCGGCGCGGCAGTGCCACGCGCACCGAGCATCATGTCTTTCCCGGCGATCGCGACGCGGTGCGCCGCGCCACGGTGACACGCGCGCTCGAATTGTTACTCGAAGCCGCCCGCGACTAGGGGGCCGCTCGGCGTCCCGGCTTAGGCCGGTACCGGCACGCGGTGGAGCTTCATCGCGATCGCGACCGCGCTGTAATAGCCGAAGAGCGCCAACACCTCGGCGAGCCCGTTGCGGCCCAACGCTTTCTCCGCGCGTTCGAACATCGCGTCGCCGCCGGGGCCCGGTGTTTCGGCGGCCTTGGCGAGCTCGTAGATCGCGCGCTCGCGCGGCTCGTGGAAATCGGGATCCTTCCCCTCGCTGATCGCGCGCAGCGCCGCTTCGGGCACGCCGAGCTCCTTCAAACGCTTGGCATGCACGGTCTCGACATAGGCGCCGTGCCAGTGATGCGCAGTCAAAGTGATGCAGAGCTCGACCTCACGCTCGCTCAAGGAACACGCCTTGTTGAGGAAGGTTCCGAGCGTCTCCAAGGCGCGCATCAGGGCTGGGCTGTGCAGCCAAATTTTATAGGGCGTCAGCAACCGCCCGCGCCCGCCGATCACGGCGTCGATGCCGGCCTTTTGCGCGGGCGTCAATTGTTCGGGCGGGATTTCGAGAATACGGGCGGGTCCGGCATCGCTCATCGCGTTTCCTCCATCATCTGACCATTCCGCGCATCTTTGCACCGCGCGCGCGGTCGGTCGAGCCGCCTTTCCCGGCTTGCCCATTGGGCATCTACTTTGAGGTTGTGCCCTGCCCACTGCCTCGCCTAAATTAGGGAAATGCAATTTGGTTTATTCGGGGGGGCGCGTTCCAAAGGCGAGGGCCCGATCGGCGACAGCCAGGGCTATGTCGAGTACATCGCCTATGTGCGCGAGGCCGAGGAACTCGGCTTCCGCAGCGTCTTCCTGGTCGAACATCATTTCACCGGCGTCGGCCAGGTCTCGGCCTCGCTAGGGCTTTTGTCCTATCTCGCCGCCTGCACCGAGCGCATCCGGCTCGGCACCGCCGTGGTGGTCCTGCCCTGGCACAATCCGGTGCTCGTGGCCGAGGCGGCGGCGACCGTCGACCTGCTCTCGAACGGCCGGCTCGAATTCGGCGTCGGCAAGGGCTATCGCGAACCCGAATTCAGCGGCTTCTGCGTGCCGATGGCAGAGGCGACCGAGCGCTTCGACGAGGCGATGGACGTCATCCGCAAGGCCTGGACGAGCAACGGCCGTTTCTCGCATCACGGCAAGCGCTGGCACTACGAGAATATCGTCGTCGAGCCGATGCCGACGCAGCGCCCGCACCCGCCCTTCTGGCTCGGCGCCGGGAGCGAGGAATCGATCCGGCGCGCGGCGCGCGAGGGCTACAACCTCCTCCTCGACCAGATCGCGCCGATCGATCTCATCATCGAGCGCGTCGGCATGTTCCGCGAGGAATGTTCGAAGGCCGGACGTGCTTATGAGCCGACCATGGTCGGCACGACCCGCGGCTTGCAGCTCGTGCACAGCGCCGCGGAGCGCGAGCAGGCGCTCGCGACGCGCATGAGCATGCTGAAGAACATCGGCACCTTGGCGCGCGGCAAGGGCGCCGAGCGCTATACCAATCTCAAGGACTATTCCGGTCCGCCGATCGAATTCGACGACGCGCCGCTCCTCGGCACGCCCGACGAGATCATCGCCCGCCTCAAGAAGCTCGAGGCCGGCGGCGTCGAGCACATCCTGCTGGTCGATCCGACCGGCTCGATCGACACCTTGCGTGCCTTCGCCAAAGAGGTGATGCCCGCCTTCGCCAAGAGCCGGGTAACCGTCGCCTGATTTTCACGCGCATTCCTTCCCGCCTGCCCGCGCTTCTTCTGGCTTGTGCGCTCGCGCTCGCCGGCTGCAGCGCAGCGCCCAAGCCGCCGGCCTCTTGTCCGCTCGCGGGCCAACAACGCCTCGCCATCGTCGAGCTCTTCTTTGGCCGGTCGATTCCGGGGCGTGCGCCGCTCACCGAGGCAGAATGGTCGGACTTCGCGACGCGCGTCATCGCGCAGCAATTTCCCGACGGCTTCACCGTCTTCGACGGCGACGGCCAGTGGTTCGACCAAGCGGCGGGTCGGACCATCCATGAGCGCAGCAAGATTCTTTATGCGGCGGCCGATCCGGAATCGGATCTGAAGAGCCGCATCGGCGCGGTGGTCGACGCCTACCGCAAGGAATTCCACCAGCGCTCGGTCGGCATCGTTACCCACCTCGCCTGCGCCGCTTTTTGATCCGTATCGCCGGCCTAATCGCGCCGGATAAAGCCGGTCGAGGAATTGGTGCGCGCATTGTGCCCAGGTGAAAGACAACGCAATCGCGCGGCAGTGCTCGCGCGAGATCGCCAAAGCGCTGCGCGCGGCACGCGCCAGATCCTCGTCGAGCACGCCCGCGCCGCTATCGCCGATGACATCGAGCGGACCCGGCACCGGATAAGCCGCGACCGGCAAGCCCGAGGCGAGCGCTTCGAGCATGACCAGCCCGAAAGTGTCGGTGCGGCTGGGGAAGACAAACACGTCGGCCGAGGCGTAGAGCCGTGCCAAGCTGCCGTTTTCCCGCCGACCAATGAAATGCGCGTTCGGGAAACGGCGGCGCAGCGAGGCGAGCGCCGGCCCCTCGCCCACCACGACTTTCGAGCCTGGCAGATTGAGGCTCAAGAAGGCGGGCAGATTCTTCTCCGGCGCGACACGCCCGACTGAGAGAAAGATCGGCCGCGGGAATTCCGGCATCTCGTCGCGCCAGCTCGGATCGAATAGCGAAGGATCGACGCCGCGCCCCCAGGGCACGAGATTGGCGAAGCCATGGGCTTCGAGCTCGCGGCGGACGCTGTCGGTCGCCACCATCACACCGCGCGAGGGCCCGTGAAAGCGGCGCAGCAGTGCATAGGTGAAAGATCGCGGCGCGACGTAGCGCGCGGCCAGATATTCGGGAAAGCGGGTGTGGTAGGCGGTGGTGAAATCGATCCCGGCATGAAGGCACCAGCGGCGCGCTGCGATGCCAATCGGTCCCTCGGTGACGATATGGACCGCGTCGGCGCGCGCTTCCTCGATGATCTCGCCGACCTTGCCGATCGGGTTTATCGCGAGGCGGATTTCGCGATAGAAAGGGCACGGGATGGTGCGGAATCGATCGGGCGTGAGCGGGATGACGGTGTGGCCCAACGCTTCAAGTTCGTGCGTCACGGCGAGCATGGTTCGCACGACACCGTTCACCTGCGGCGGCCAGGCGTCGCTGGCCAGCAGGATTCTCATTGCTCCTCTTCTGCGAGTTCGAGCTCCTCTCGGCTCGATGGGTTGAAGGGATCGAATTCGCGCAACTCCATCCAATGCAGGATTTCGAGGCGTCCGTCGAAATGCTCGACCAGTGCGGAGCAGCTTTCGACCCAATCGCCGTCGTTGCAGTAGAGGACTCCGCCCATGTCGCGAATCTCGGCCTGGTGAATGTGGCCGCAGACGACACCGTCGACCTGGCGCGCCCGCGCCTCGGCGCTGATCGCGTGGGCGTAGTCGCTGACGAATTGAACCGCGTTCTTCACCCGCGATTTGAGATAGGCCGAGAGCGACCAGTAGGGATAACCCAGGTGCCGGCGGACGAGGTTGAAGCCGTTGTTGAGCCGTAGGGTGAGGTCGTAGGCCCAATCGCCCAAGAGCGCGAGCCAGCGCGCGTAGCGCACGACGCCGTCGAAGGCGTCGCCATGCACCACGAGCAGACGCTTGCCGTCGGCCGTGACGTGAATAGCTTCGCTCAGCAGCAGCACGCCGCCGAAATGATGATCGGTGTAGTCGCGCAGCCATTCGTCGTGGTTGCCCGGGATGTAGATGACCTTCGTTCCCTTGCGTGCCTTGCGCAGCACCTTCTGGATGACGTCGTTATGGCTCTGCGCCCAATACCACGATTTGCGCAAGCGCCAGCCATCGACGATGTCGCCGACGAGATAGAGGAACTCCGATTCCGTATAGCGCAAGAAGTCGAGCAGGAACTCGGCCTTGCAGCCGCGAGTCCCGAGATGGATGTCCGAAATCCAGATCGAGCGGAAGCGCTGCGTGCTCTCGACGAAATTCATCGCGTCTCGCCTCCGCGGCGCGCGCGGTGCGGTCGGACTTTCTGGTCGCCCGTCGCGGAACGTGCGCTTGCGCGGGCGTAGCGCCAGATCTGCACCGGTGGGAACTGCGTCCAGATTCGCGCGATTTCCGAGCCTTCGAGGCCAAGCTGGGCCATCGGCAATGGCGAGACCAGCGCGTTGGTCAATTGGAGAAAGCCGCCCCCCTCGCCCAAGAGATCAAGGCAAGGCGCAACCACCGCGCGCTGGCTCTCGAGCGGAAACCATTTGATCGGCAGCGATGAGACCACGGCGGCGAGGCGCGTAATGCCGCGCTCGGCGAGGATCGCGGCGGCGGCGCAGGCATCGCCTTCGACGATCTTGGCCTGCGAAAAGCGGTGGCGCAGGATTTGCGCCAGCGCCGGCTCGCGCTCGACGACGATGAGCCGTTCCGGCGGGCAGCCGGCCTCGAGCAGGCTCTTTGTCACCACCCCTGTGCCGCCGCCGAGTTCCAGCACGCCGCCGGGCCGATGCAGCGGCAAGCCGCTTGCCATGGCGCGCGCCACCGCCGCGCTGCTCGGCAGGATCGCACCGATACCGAGCGGATGGCGCAGCCAGTGACGAAAAAAAAGGGCGCCCTCCGCGCCCCGGGATTCAGGCGTCGCCCGCATCGCGACCTCGCTTCGCGGGCAACACCGCGTCCGCCACGACCACGTCGACGAGACGGTCGGTCCGCCGCGTCTTCTGCATTTCCTGCAGCGCGGCGCAGAAAATTTCGGCAATGCGCGCATCGGGCACTTCGATGGTCAGCGCGCGCCCATGCGTGGCGGTACGTACTGTCGCCGGTCCTAGCCGATTGACGGCCAACATGGTGAGCGCGACCGGATCGATCGCGGCCGCTGACGCTGATGATGGCACCGCGCGCGGCTCTCGGGGCGAGCGCGCCGCTTGGAGAAAGCTCGTCCAGCCATGTTTCATTGCGGCGTGAAGCCGCTGATGCCGATGTCGGTGGGCGATTTGCTGCATGCCGTCCTCGACAATGCCGTTGCGTCACGGTCTGCCTAGCAGCGGCTGATGACGGATTTGTGCTGCTTATGGGTCGCTCACATGACTGTTTGGGGCGGCATGCGGCGCCAGCGCGATATCCCGTCGAACCGCGCCAAAAGCGTCGTCGAGATTGTAAAGTAAAAAATTAGAAAATGGCGCTTATCATATTATTATTACGGTATTAACCTAATACGCGTTATGGCATCGATGAGACGCCGTCTGCGCCAATTGATGGCCGCCGACGACGCTGAGCCTGCACCATCGCGGTTGACATCGAGGCGGCGCTCCGGCGGAACAAGCGGTGCGATGCAACTTGCCGGCTCTGCAGCCCGGACGAGTCGGTCGAGTCGGACCCGTCTCGGAACCAGTCCGACAACAAAAGGTTAGCCGCCGAAATCGATATTGTTCGTTTTGCATAGCGGAGATACACTTATAAATATTAAAAAAAATACCTTTCTCACGTGGCTTATGCTCTAGTGCTTTGGGCGAACGCGGAGCGGGTGATGGCAACCATCCTTGTGATCGATGACGACGCCGCCATGCGACGAGTCCTGAAGCGTATGTTGAGCGCCAATCACGAGATCATCGAGGCAGCCGACGGATCGATCGGTCTCGCCTGCTTCATCGAGCACCGGCCGCACCTCGTGATCACCGACATCCTCATGCCGAAAAAGGAGGGGATTGAGACGATTCGCGAAATTCGGCAGCTCGCGCCCAAGGTCAAGATCTTGGCGATTTCGGGGGGCGGCGGTGTCGGTACGCCGCACTATCTCGAAATGGCCGGCAAGCTCGGCGCGGACGTGACGCTGATGAAGCCGGTTTCCGCCGCGAATCTGCGCAGCACGGTGAGTGCGTTGCTTGCCGAAACGCCGCCGGTCAGCACGTGCGCGCCCTGATCCTCGACGACGAACCGTCGATCGGCCGGGTTCTTTGTCGACTGGCGGCGGCAGCCGGATTCGCGGCGCAGGCGGTTACCGAGACGCGTGCCTTCCAGACGGAATATTACCGTGCCCTGCCCGATGTCGTGCTCCTCGATCTCGATATCGGGGGGGAGGACGGTCTCTCCCAGCTCCGCTTTCTTGCAGCCACGAATTACCGCCGCGCCCTAGTGTTCATGAGCGGCTATGACCGGCGAGTCCTGTCGCACGCCGAGCGGCTTGGACGTGACCTTGGGCTCAACGTCATCGCCGCGGTCAGCAAGCCGTTTCGCGCCGACGAGCTGACGGTGCTGTTCAAGGATCTGGCCGCGCGCTACGCCGCCTAGACCTTCTCGACGCCCTGCCAATGGCCGCCCCAGCCGCGAATAAAGCGGGCGGCGCTCCGTCGGCACGCGGTCGTGCCGCTAGGCGGGAAATCGCAACGAAACGCGCAGCCCCGGCTGATTGTCGCCCAGCTCGATTGCAACGCGATGAAGGCTGGCGATCGCCTCGGCAAGGCTGAGGCCGAGCCCGTTGCCGGGCGTGGTACGGCTGGCCTCGAGCCGATAAAAGCGACGGAAGACCTTTTCCCGTTCCCCGGCCGGTATGCCCGGCCCGGTATCCGCGATGATGACGTCGATGCATTCCGCGTCATGCGTCGCCGTGAGCGCGATTGCGGCCTCGGGCGGCGAATGGCGGATCGCGTTCTCGATCAGATTGGCGAGAAGCTGTGTCAGCAGCTCGCGGTCGCCGGTCGTCGTGAGCCGCGGCGCAACGTTGAGCGTCAGGCGCTGACCTCTTTCCTCGGCCATCGGCAGATAGACTTCGGCGACGGTGAGCAGCAACTCAGATAAATCGATCGGAGCGAAACGCGCTGTCGAGGGCGCGCCTTCGATCTGAGCGATACGCAACAGCGCGCCGAAGGTCTCGAGGATCGCATCGGTATCGGCGATCGAGCGGTCGATCGCCTGCCCCAACTCCTCGTTCGAGGCGGGCTTGCGACGTACCAATTCTAGACGCTGGCGCAGCCGCGTCAGGGGCGTGCGCAGATCATGGGCGACGTCGTTCGAGACCTGGCGCATGCCCTCAAGCGAGGCTTGCGTCTTGTCGAGCATCACGTTGAGGCTCGCCGCCAGGCGGTCGAACTCGTCGTTGGTGCCGCGGATCGGAATGCGCTGCGACAGGTTTCCGTCCATGATAGCGCGGCTGGCGCGGACGACGCCATCGACGCGGCGCAACAGGCTGTTGCCCATGAGCGCACCGCCGCCCAGCGCCAAGAGCAAGCCGATGGCGAAGCACCAGCCGAAGGAGCGCAGAACGAATTTCTTCATGTCGGCGAGCTGGTGCGCGTCGGCGCCGACCGCGAGGAACGCGCCGCCGGCGAGTTGCACGCCATGCACATAGATGGCGCCGCGCCGGTCGGCGGGATAGAGCAGGCCGGGCACGGTGATATCGAAATGGTCGAATAGCGGTTTCATCGCCGGTAGATTGCCGGCCTCCACCTTGCCGTCCTTGTCCTCGAAGAGATAGAGGATCGGGCCGTTCGGCATCTCCTTGGTGCGCTCGTCGATGAGCTGTTTGAGAAGCGTCGGGCCGCCGGCCGCGAAGCCCTCGCGCAGCTCGTTGACGTCGCTGTCGATCGCCGCGTCGAGCTCGTTCTTCATGTAGTGGCTGGTAGCCCAATAGATGACGCCGAACAGGATCAGCGCCGAGACGGTGAAGAGCGCCGCGTAGATCAGGGTGAGCCGGAAGCTCGTCGTCCGGATGAGATTAGGCAGGCGCACGCAAGCAATATCCCGCCCCGCGGACGGTGTGGATCAGCTCGGGCTCGAAACCCTTGTCGACCTTGCCCCGCAAGCGGCTGATATGGGTCTCGACCACGTTGGTGCGCGGGTCGAAATGGAAATCCCAGACGTTTTCCAACAGCATCGTACGCGTCACCACTTGCCCGGCATGACGCATCAGATATTCGAGCAGCCGAAACTCGCGCGGCTGGAGATCGATCTCGACGCCGGCGCGGTGCGTGGTTCGGCCAAGCAGATCGATCTCGAGATCCCCGACCCTGAGCCGCGTCTCGGCCGCCGTTTGGCGCGGCCGGCGTCCGAGCGCGGCGACGCGCGCCACGAGTTCGGCGAAGGCGAAGGGCTTGACGAGGTAGTCGTCGCCGCCGGCATTGAGCCCGGCGACGCGATCATCGATGCCACCGAGCGTGGTGAGGAAGAGAACCGGTGTCGTGACGCCGCTGCCGCGCAAGGTGCGCACCAGGGTGACGCCGTCGATGCCGGGCAGCATGCGGTCGACGATGATGAGATCCCAGCTCTGATCCGCGGCGAGAAAGAGTCCGTTGCGGCCATCCTGGTCGACGACGACGAGGTGCCCCTCTTCCTGCAAGCCTTGCAGGACATAGTCGGCGGTTTCGACGTCATCCTCGACCAGCAGGATCTTCAACTGCCCCCCTCCCCCAGCGCCGTCGCGGGATTCGGCTCTTGTCGCTTGGCATCCGTCAAGTTACCGATTGTCAATCTCGGGGCCATCCGCCGACAATGTGGAGTATGGCATAGTCCACGACAGGGAATATCGGACCATTGATGCTGTCATTCAGGCGGTTTTCGGTGCGGGCCGCTGTCGTCGCCGGCCTGAGTGCGGGCATCGCGGGTTGCACCGGCTACCATGCGATGCCGCTGAGCGCCGCGCCGCGCCTCGCGCCGAATCTCGCCGCCCTCGATCTCGCCTTGCCTGGTGACGGCGCGAAGCCAGCCCACAGCGAGAGCGACCCGACGCGGCCGCTGGCGATCGACGAGATCGGCATCCTCGCCATCCTCAATGATCCGGAGCTGAAGGCTGAGCGCGGCACGCTTGGTCAGGCGCAGGCGGAGTTGCTGCAAGCGAGCCTCCTGCCCAACCCGTCCGTTGGGCTCGGCTATGCCGCGCTCTTGAGTGGTCCAGGCGATGCGCCCGCCTATACCGCGTCGCTGTCGCAGGACATCACGGCGATCGTCACCTACAGCGCGCGCGTCGCGTCGGCGAAGGCACATCGGGCAGCGGTGAACGCCGAGCTGTTGTGGCAGGAATGGCAGGTGGCGCAGAAGGCCCGTCTCCTCGCGCTCGACATCGCCTGGGACGACCGCGCGATTGCCTTGGGACGGCGCGAGCGCGACGTGATTGCGACAGAGCTTCATTCGGTCAGAGCCGCGACCGCGCGCGGCAATCTCGATTACGGCGCATTGGCACCGCTGCTGGCGGCCGCGGCCGCCGCCGATCAGGCGCTCGCCGCGCAGACGCTCGCGCAGATGAAGAACTGGCAGGCACTCGACGCATTGCTTGGGCTCGAGCCGGAAGTGCGTTTCGCGATCGCTGCACCCGCGCTTCCTCCACTGCCGACCGATCTTAATCCGCTGATCGCGAGCCTGCCCGAGCGTCGCCCCGATCTGGTGGCGCTGACGCTCGGCTATCGCGCCTCGGAAGAGAATGTGCGCGCCGCGATCTTGGGCCAGTTCCCTGCGTTCGTGCTTGGCGGGAGCTGGAATTCCGATACCTCGCGCGTCGCCTCGGCGGGACCCAACGTCACCTTCGATTTGCCGATCTTCAATCGCAACCAGGGGCAGATCGCCCAGACAAAGGCGACGCGGGAGCTGCTGCATGCGCAATATCAATCACGCTTGGACGGCGCGGTCGGCGACATTCGCGGCCTTGCCGCGCAGGCGAAGCGCCTCTCGGCGGAGCTCGAGGACGCACGCGTCGGAGCGGGGGCGGCCGCTTCACTCCTGCGCGCGGCGCGCGACGCCTATGCGCGCGGTAACCTCGATCAACGCGCGTTGACCGACTACGAAACCGCCGCGCTGCAGCGCCAATTGGAAGTGATCGATTTCGAGCGCAGCCTCGGCGAGGACGAGATCACCCTCACTGTGGAGATCGGGCTCGGCTTGCCCACGACTCGGATCGCCCCTCTCGATCACGCGCGGAATTCCTGATGCGCGCATTCCTCGCTGTCATGATGACGATCTTCGTGTCTTGTGTCGCGATCGGCGCGGCGTTTGGCGAGACCGGACCGAGCGTCCTGGTGGAAACCGCGCCGCTGCGGAGCGGGAGCTTGCCGCAAATCGTCACCGCCTATGGCAGCGTCGAAGCGGGCTCCGCGGGGCATCGGACGGTGATGGCGCCGGCCGCTGCCGTGATCGGCGAGCTCGATGTGCGCCGGGGCGAGCAGGTCGCCGCCAACGCGCCGCTCCTTCGTATCTTGCCAACCGCCGCCATGGCGGCGAGTTACGCGCAAGCGACATCGGCACTGCGCGTCGCGGATCAGCTCGTCGCGCGCACCAGAAATCTCGTCGCGGGGCATCTGGCGACCAGGCAACAACTAGCCGATGCCGAGAAGACGCGAGCCGACGCGCGCGCTGCGCTGGACGCGCTTGCGGCGCAAGGCGCGGGCGGGCCGAGGACGCTGCGTGCGCCCTTCCCTGCCATCGTGCTCGCGATTGCGACCCATCAAGGCGCGATCGTCGCCGAAGGCTCCAGCCTTATCGATCTCGCGCGAAGCGACGCGCTCGTGCTTCGCGTCGGTGTCGTTCCCGCCCAGGCTGGAGCGATCAGTGCCGGCGATAAGGTCGCGGTGACGGAGATCGGCGGCCATGAGCCAATCGCCGCCACGGTCGCGCTGCGCGGTTCCGTCGTCGATCCGACGACCGGATTGGTACCGGTCGATATCGCGATCCCGCCGGGCGCGCTTCTGCCGGGCGAGATGGCGCAAGCCGCGATCACCACAGGTGAAACGAAAGGCTATGTCGTGCCGCATGACGCGATTTTGGTCGATCAGCGTGGCGCGCCCTATGTCGTCCAGGCCGTTCGTGGGGCGGCGAAGAAGGTCGCGGTGCGCGTCCTCGGTGCTGCTGGCGACCAGAACGTGATTGCCGGCGCGCTCGACCCGGCGTCGCCGCTTGTGCTCGGCGGCAATTATCAGCTCGAGGACGGGATGAAAATCCGGCTTGCCGATCCGAACGCGAAAGCCGGCCCGTGAAGTTCGCCGCCTGGATCGAGCACCACCGCCGTTCGCTGCTCTTCGTCACCTTCGCGCTCGCCCTTGCCGGGCTCTTCGCCGGACTCAATTTGCCGGTGGCCCTCTTTCCGGTCATCAGCTTCCCGCGTTTGCGTGTCGAAATGGACGCCGGCAGCATGCCCGCCAAGCAGATGCTGATCGACGTCACCCAACCGCTCGAGGAAGTGGCGCGCGGCGTGCCCGGCGCCATCAACGTCACCTCGACCACCTCGCGCGGTACGGCGGAAATCTTCGTCGATTTCCCATGGGGTTCGGACATGAATCAGGCGCTGCTCAGCGTCGACGCGGCCTTCGCGCAAAAGCTCCCCGATTTGCCGCAAGGGACGAGCTACGACGTCATCCAGATGAGCCCGAGCGTCATCGATCCCTTCGTCTCCTATGCGCTCATCTCCGACCAAGTATCCGCCGCCGAGCTGCGCAACATGGCGCAATACCAGATCGCGCCCTTACTCACCGGCGTCCCGGGCGTACGCCGCGTCGGCGTGCTCGGCGGCGAGACGCAAGAGGTCCAGGTCTCGGCCGATCCGCAAAAGCTTCAGGCGTTCGGACTGAGCCTCGCCGATGTCGCCAAGGCGATTTCGGATGCGAACAGCGTCAATGCGGTCGGGCGGCTCGAGGACAATGATCTACTCTATCTAACGATCGACAACAACGCGTTCACCTCGCTCGCCTCGGTCCGCAACGTCGTACTGCGAACCGGCAAGGACGCGATCGTGCGGCTCAGCGATGTCGCCAAAGTAACGATGGGCGCGGCGCCACAGTGGCTGTTGGTCGACGATAACGGCAAGCCCGCAGTCACCTTCGGCGTCTATCAGCAGAACACCGCGGACACGCTGACTTTGGCGAAGGAAATCGATCAAAGGCTAGACGAGTTCATGAAGACCCAGCCGCCCTCGATCCATCTTTACAAATGGTACGACCAAACCCAACTGGTTCGTTCCTCGATCGCTGCCGTGGTCGAGGCCATCGTCATCGGTCTGGTCTTCGCCGGCTTCGTGATTCTCGGTTTCTTGCGCAATTGGCGCGCGACCTTGGTCGCGATGCTGGTCGTGCCGCTCTCTGTGCTAATCACCGTGCTGTTGCTTTCGCTCTTGGGCATGAGCTTCAACATCATGACCCTGGGCGGCATCGCCGCGGCGATCGGGCTTCTGATCGACGATGTGATCGTGATGATCGAGCACATCGCGCGCCGCGCCGGCGTCCCGGGTCTCGAGCACCCTCAGGCCGCGGTGCTGCTGGCGGCGCGCGAGTTTCTCGCGCCGCTCTTCGGCTCGAGCCTCGCGACGGTCATCATCTTCGTCCCGCTTGCCTTCCTGTCCGGCGTGACAGGTGGATTCTTCAAGTTTCTCTCCCTGACCATGGCCTCGGCCCTGATCATCTCCTATGCGCTCACCGCCTTTACCGTGCCGCTGCTCGCGCGTGGCCTGATCGATTTCTCGACCTGGCGCGATCCCGATCATGGTCGCGAAACTTGGCTGCGGCGCACGCACGCGCGAATTCTGTCCGCGCTCTTCCTACGGCCGAGCCTGATCGCCGTCGGTATTCTGGTTCTGATCGGGGTGGGATATGTCGCCTACGACCATGTCGGCACCGGCTTCCTGCCGCGCATGGATGAGGGCGGCTTCGTGATGGATTATCAGACGGCCCCCGGAACCTCGCTCGCTGAAACCAACCGCGAGCTCGAAGAGATCGAGGCGATCCTGAAGCGCGATCCTTACGTCGATACCTATTCGCGCCGCACCGGCGCCGGCTTCGGCGGCGATTTCGCGGAATCCTATCAGGGCGATTTCGTGGTCCATCTGATCGATCCGTCGAAGCGGCCCGATGTCTGGACCGTGATGGATTCGGTCACCGGCAAGATCACCAATGAGGTGCCCGGCGTTCAGCTCGACGTACACCAGCTCCTCGGCGACATGATCGGCGACATGGTCGGCCGGCCGCAGCCGATCGTCGTGCAGCTGCGCGCCAAGGACCCGGACGTGCTCAGCGGCGCTGCGACCAAAGTCGGTGAGGCGATCGCCAAGGTGCCCGGCGTCGAGCCGGCCTCGGTGAACAGCGGCGTGGTGCCGGCCGGCGACGCGCTTGAGATCCGCGTCGATCCGGCGGCCGCGGCGATGGAGGGCATGACCCCTGCCGAGGTCGAGGCACAGCTCTATCACTATCTCCACGGCGCTGTCGTCACCCGTTATCTCGCGGCGGATCAAGATGTCGGCGTGCGCCTCTGGCTCGATCCGCCGCAGGACCGGATCTATCGCGACGAGCTCGGCACGCTGTCGATCCGGGCGCCGGATGGCAAAGTGTTTCCGCTCGAGACCGTCGCTAAGACACGCTTCGTCGCCGGCCAACCCGAGCTCACGCGCGACAATCTCGCGCAAATCGTCGCGGTCACGGCCGAGATCGGCGGCGGTCATGATCTCGGCTCGACGATCGCGGGCGTAAAGAAAGTGCTGGAGCAGCCCGGCCTTCTGCCACCCGGGGTCTACTACACGATCGGCGGCGCCTATAAGCAGCAGCAGATCGCGATCGACGGCATGATCAAGGTCTTCGCTGCGGCGGTCGTGGCCGAGATCGTGCTCTTGCTCTTTCTCTATGAACGCTTCTCGCTGCCGCTCATCATCGTCACGAGTTCCCTGATCTCGACCGGTGCGGTCTTCATCGGGCTCTGGGTCACCGGGGTCGAGCTCAACATCACCGCAATGATGGGCATGGTGATGATCGTCGGCTTTGCCACCGAGATGGCGGTGTTTCTCGTCTCGGAGTTCCAAGCCTTGCAGAAAACCCTGCCGCCGCGCGAAGCGCTGCGCGAGGCGGCGCTCAACCGGCTGCGCCCGATCACGATGAGCACGCTGGCCATGATCCTCGCGCTCCTCCCCTTGGGCGCGGCGATCTCCGGGTCCGGCGATCAGATGTTACAGCCCTTGGCGATCGCGATCATCGCCGGCATTACCCTGCAGCTTCCCCTGGTGCTGCTCGCAATGCCCGTGGTGATCGGCCTCACTTTGCGCGATGCGAGTTGAGGTCGTCGGCGCCGGCGGCTGGCGCGGCGCTACACGCGCATGGATCAAACGTGACGGAGAGGTTATCCGGGCTGGCTTCCCGGCGCGCCCGGCGTGGTGTGGTCGAGCGCCATGGCGCCGGCGCGCAGGCGGTCGGCACGCTCGAACCCTTTGAGCGCCTCGCTCATCGCCGTCATCTGCGCCGTGATCGCGGCTTCCGGCATGCCTTCGGGACGCAAAATGCCCGGATTGCAGGCGACATACCAAGTGGCGAAGATTCGCATCGGCCGCGTCGTCTCATAGCCATGGCTCTGCAACCAGCGCGCGGCGAAGACGATCATGAAGTCGTTGGCATCTTCCTCGAGCGTGAACACCGATTCGGGATCCCATGCTCCCGGCTTGAGAAAGGTCGCCGATGCGTCGAAATAGCGCCAGAAGCGCGCTGCATAGGCAGGCGCGATCCAATCGCCCAGCCGCAAATAGCTTTCAATCTCGCCGGGCTGGCTATGGAACTCCTGGATAATGCGGTGAGCGCCACCGATCACCGCGTGAACGGCGACCGCGTCGGCGCCGGCGAAGGTGAGACGGATGGCGCCATCAACCAGGCGCCTGACCGCGTCGATCTTGTTGATCTCGACCAAGGCCATGTCGCGCTTCCGGGCTCAGGCGGAACACCGCGCGACGGCGCCAAGCCTCCGCGCTGTTTCAAAGCAGTGCCGCGCCGGTGCGGGCGCCACTCAGGCCGCATCCTTGCGGATGAAATAATCGTGGAGCTGGCGCTCTGCAGCGTCGAAAGCGTCGCGGATGGCGACATAGATGTCAGTGTGGGCCCGCTGCGCGCCGCAGTCGCGATGAGCCGTCAAGCTCGCACCCGGGACCCGCAGTTCGATCGCGATCGCGTAAAGCTTCCCTTTGTGATGGTGGCGATGCGGTGCCTCGACCGCCACCCGGCAATCGACCATCCGCGGATGACGACGCGCGAGCCGATCCGCGTGGTCGTTGATGCGCGCGCGCACGAAGGGCGACGCGGACATGTTGCGGAAGGTGATCTGCAGCGGAACGCTCATTCGCCCATCTCTTTCACAAGCGGGGTCGGAAGCAGAATAGAGTCTGGCGTGCAATATGGCACGCCCCGCGGCGAAGAAAGAAGCGCCGGTCAGGCGACGCGAACATGCGTCAGGAATGCGTCGACCTGCGTGCGCAAGGTTGCCGATTGCTGTGCCAGATCAGCGGCGGC